>CAYNLG010000055.1:0-26797 GCA_964397995.1 uncultured Anaerolineales bacterium | reverse complement strand
ATGGGCTGAAGGCCGATGCCTTGGGCGTCGGCGACAGCAAGGCGGTGGCCGTCGGCGACGCAGTCTACGCGGTCGGCAACCCGCGCGGCCTCGAAGGGACATTCTCGGCCGGGATCGTCAGCAGCATTCGCAAAGTCGGTGACGATTCCCTGCTCCAGATTACCGCCCCGATTTCACCGGGCAGCAGTGGCGGCCCCGTCGTCAACAGCAAGGGTGAAGTGATCGGTGTTGCCGTGGCCACATTCAAAGGCGGACAGAACCTTAACTTCG
Source organism: uncultured Anaerolineales bacterium (assembly GCA_964397995.1). Lineage (GTDB taxonomy): Bacteria > Planctomycetota > Phycisphaerae > FEN-1346 > FEN-1346 > CAYNLG01. Next base: position 26,527 of record CAYNLG010000055.1, on the reverse strand, counting down.
CCATTCCCAGTCACTATCTGTCGGCGTTGATTCCCATCATCAAGGCACCAGTAGATTTGCCGAAGGCAGCCGAGGCGCGGAAGGCAAGGAAGGAGAAGTCGATCCTCGACGATATGGGCGGGCGAAGCACCGATGGGGTGGAAGGAGCACAATTCTCGTGGGCCTCTCAACTGTATGAAACGGACGGCAAGTTCACCTTCAGCCTGCGAAATCGTCTTCGTGAGCCAATTAAGGATGTCTACTGCCTAATCATCTTCTATGACAAGAAGAACGAGCCGCTCGACATCGCAATCGGGCAGCACCAAGGCATAATTCCTCCTGGATTGGCCAAGCGGATTAGTGCCGCAGTCGATCCAAGCATCAAAAGGCTTACCACCCCTGTATCAAAAGACAACCCGTATATGTCGGCCTTTGTACCCAGCACTAGGGTCGAGTTTCGCATCCTCTACTTTGACATCGTGAATCCAGATGAGCCTGTTGATGAGCAGAGTCGTGCCCCACAAAGCCCGAAGTTCCCATCGGATAGCCAAGACGCTCGTGTGGCCGATGCGGCCACAGCCGAACGCCGCACTCCGTCGTCGCTTGAAGACGCAGAAGCGGAGCTTCGCAAGTTGGAGAAACGCCTCGCCGAGACGGCGGCAAAGGTCGCACCTGCTGGCGATGGACCGAACCTTATCGAATCGCGCATCGAAGGCGATTTCGAGGGCTGGGATGGCGAAACGATCTTCAAACTGGCCAATGGTCAGATCTGGCAACAGGCGACCTACGCCTACACCTACCACTATGCGTATCGGCCAAAGGTCACGATCATCAAGACGCACGGCGCGTACAAGATGAAGGTCGATGGTGTGTCAGGAACCATCTTCGTGAAGCGTTTGAAGTGAGCGGGAGGAACATGGATACGCACGAGTTCAACTGGCCGAAGAAAGGTGATCGGGCATTCAGCCCATCTGTTTCATCGGATGATCGCGGCCAGCTTGATGCGTTCGTGATGCCCTCTGATGGGGCTTATCTCGTCGGGTTTCAGCGAGCAGCGGATATGATCGTGGCATCGTCACAAACAAGCGATCTCAACCCGGATGACCTCGTGTTTCCCGTCGCGTATGTATATCGGCACCACTTGGAAGTGATCCTCAAGGAACTCGTACGACTTGGCATTCGGCTCGGTGCACTGGATCGATGCGAGGAGGCGATGGGTGGGCATAATCTGCACAGGCTGTGGAACAAGGCGAAGCAGTTGACTGTGCAGGTCTGGCCAGACTCGCCTGACACCGATCTTCAGGCGGTTGAGCAGGTCATCCTCGAGTTTCATAAGCTCGATCCAAGCGGTCAAGCATTTCGATATGCGAGGGATAAGGACGGAGGCCAGCACTTGGCGGCTGCCCCGGAACGAGTAGGACTGGCCAACTTGAAATCGGTTGTCGATGCGGTGTCCGCGTTTCTCGATGCGGCATATGCGGGCATCGACGCCTGTGATCCCGGGCCTCCATGAAGCTGTGGTGCATTCAGTATCTCTATCCGCCAGCGGGTAGCGAGGCAGGCGCGGTTGCTTGCCGGAGGGAGTGAATCGCGATGAACGACAAAGGAAGCTACGAGTTTCCGGCATGGTGCCAGATGGAAACCGCCCTGGATTCCTACGAGCAGGACAGGGCGACATACCTGGAGCGTGAGGCAGATGCCCTTGGCCCCGACGGCCGTCAGCGATTGAGCAGTTTTAACGAAGGCGCTGATGCTTTGGTGGAGGGAGTGCAATCCCTGACGGGGGTTGATGGCATTGCCCGACTGGCAGAACTTGCTGGCACCGATGCCTTCCAGCAGGGGAAACCCTTTGAACTGCTGGATGAACATGTGTGCATCAAGTTCGGATGGGAGGCGATGGGGATGCTGTCCTCGGCGCGGACACGCTTCTTGGACTTGCTGCTGCTGTTGAAGGACCGCCGGCCCTGCGATCGCGCTAAGGCCTTCCTGCAACGTGTGGCCCGATGCTATCTGTTCGGCTTCGACGCCGAGTGTGTCGTCATGTGCCGCGCGGTCCTTGACCGTGAGTTCGGCGAGGCCATTGTTGACGATGATCAGGTTAGCGATTGGTGGAACTGGTATGCGACCACGCCGGGTGGCGCGAGATACAAGGGCAAGAGGCCACCATATGGTCAGCTCTGGGCAAAGATTCAGGCGGCCTGGTATGCCAAGATGATCGGTAATGAAGACCGAGACGCAGCCGACGCCGTAAGGAAACGGGGTAACGATGCGGTTCACAAACAACCCGACTCCGGCGAAGCGATGGAAGTTGTGCGCCAGACCGTCCAGGTGCTGGACGCGCTGGACAGCGTCCGGCCTTAGCAGCCGCTATTGCTGATCGCGTTGCTTGGCCGCAGGCAGGCCCACTCGCCCGGTTTCATCCGATCACGGCCACTTTCCCCCTCTCCCACTTGAACCCGATTGTTGTCAGGAACCCGCTGCACGCGTTCCTGCCGCATCCCCACGCCAGGAGACCCAGAAGCCCCAAGGCCACGGCCCGTTGTGCCGCGCGGTTCCGCTCCATGTTCCCACCTCCGTGACAGGTCCGTGTTCGAACGGTCCGGGGCCGCCCGGCAGCCAATCACCGCGCGGCGCGGCCTCCCATGAAAGAGCAAGGTTCAAGGAATTGCGCCCGATTTTGCGCCGCCGACATCCGTTGGCGGCTGCGGGGCGCCCTCGTCGGCGGCAAGGCGCGGCGGGACCCGCTGCCACTTCCGGCGGACCGTCATCCGGCCTTCCATGTCGAGGTAACGCTCCATGTAGCCGCACCGACCGATGCCGGTTCGCGGTCCCCTGGTCGCGGCGGATCGGCGTCGCATCCGCCGTGCCGCCCTACGGCCTCTCCAGAAGCGCCACGTAGAGGCCCGACTCCGACGAGGCGCAGACGGCGGCGTCGCCGTATCCCAGGGGCGTCTCGCCCTCGAAGACCACTCGGTCGCCGTCACACAACTTCAGGTATAGCCCCAGACCCCTCTGGGGCGTCAGGTGCATCTCCGCCGAAAGCCCTTTCGACTGGATGCAGCCCCCGTGTGGCGCCGGAACCGGCGTCCATAGCACCCGCCGCACCCGGCCCTGGACGATGTGGATGACGCTGACGTGGCTCCGCCCGCCTCCCAGCGACCAGAGCGCCTCCTTCAACCTCCGAGACGCCACGCCCCCGAAAGGCTCGTCCAGGTCCGACACGTAGACGATCTCGAACGGTTCGCCCTCCACGGGAACCACCCGCAGCGACCGGTCGGGCAACGGCTCGTAGTCCCTCTTCGGCGACGACCAGGGCTTGGCCCCCTTGAGGAGCGCAAGAAACCCCTCCAGGACGGGCCGATTCTCCTCGTTGTTCTTGACGGCCAATTCCGCATAGTGCCGTTCGGCCGTCTCGGGCCGATCCTCGTCCTCGGCGTCCCCGGGGTATGTCAGCCCGCACACCTGCACCTCGCGGATGGCGTCCACGCCGAGTGCCAGCAGCATCTCGACCGTCCCTGAACGCCATACCTGTCCGTCCGGGTAGAGCGCTGACCTGGGTTCGGGCGCTCCCGTCTCGGACGGGCCGCCCGCCACCCCCCACGCCCCGGCCGCCGCAGCCGCCACCGCAAGCAGTGCCGCCGTTACGAGTCTTAGCCGAAACATGTCCCTCTCCTTTGCCCTAGCAAACCCGCTCCTAGAACCGCCCTCTCAGGCCCGTACCACGATCCGTCCGATAGGTCGTGAAAGCGGCGATCACCTCCGCGACGTGCGCCTTGTCCTGCGTCGCGTACATCCGGCCGCTCCGGCGGTCCGAGACGTGGATAAGCGGGTCGACGGAGGGGGGCGCGAATACCAACACCTGGAACCGCAGTTCCCCCTTCTCGAGGACCGTGACGCTCCAGTCGGGACGAAGCGGAACCTCCCCTCTGGCCGGATGGCCGGTTACCGGTTCGCAGAGTGCCGCGTGTTCATTGATGATGTCCGCGGCCTGCTGCGCCTGGACCCGCGTCAGCGTAGGTTCCTCCACGACGCTCTCTTGGGTCCAGACGAGTTCGAGCCGCGGGCCCGGGGCGCTCCCCTCGGCCCCCTTGCCGCGCCCGGGCTCGATCTCGATGACGCCGTAGACCGGACGGCCCCAATTATGCTGATTCGTGTCGTTCCAGATGCCGCCCTTGAAGAGGTTCCCGTAGTCCTCGCCGCCGAGGTTGTTGGGCTCGCCGGGGTCCCAGTTCGTGTAGGTGACCGGCTCGCCGCTCGTCCAGACCCAGCGGCCCTCCTCGGCGAAGTCCGAGAGGCCCATCCAGAGGTCGTGGTCCGGTCCGCCGAAGGTCGGCCAAACCCAATCGTTCTCGGCTTGGCTGGAGATCGTGACGAGGTGCCCCCCCAGCGACTGGGCCCAGGCAACGGCTTCGGCCCACAGGCACGGCTCGGGGGTGCGGACGTACCGGTGGCCGTTGCCGCCCTCCGACACGGGCCACTCGATGGGCCTCGCCGGCGCACGAGGCCCGATGTCAAGCGAGAGACCCTCTTCGCCGTCGATCCGAGCTTCACCGTCTTCATCCGCGGTCTCCCGGCTCCGCGGCCGCCTGCGGCGAGCGATTCACGTAGGGTGCGAAGTCGATGATACGGCCCGGCGCGGCCGGTGCCAAGGGAAAGGCGCGAAATCGCCGAAAGGCCGAACTCGCCGTCGCGGGGGCTCCTGGTGGCCCGACTAGCGGCGGAGGCGGTCTTTCAGGTGCGCCAGCAGCGCCTCGGCCTTCATGGCCCGGTGCTCCGCCCGGTCGGTCCAGGAGACGTCCTCGCCGCCCTCGACGAGCCCCCGCCACTTCTTGCAGGCGGCCAGCACGGTCGTGTGGTTCTTGCCGCCCATCAAACGGGCGATTTCGGCGTAGGAGAGGTCCGTCAGCTCCCGTCCAAGAACCATCGACACCTGTCGGGCAAGGCTGACGAGGCGCGACTTGCGGCGGCTGTGGATGTCGGCCGTCGTGACGCCGAAGAACGCGCAGGCCTCGGCTTCGATATCGCCCAGATTGAGCGCGGGGGGGGTGTGGACGGCAAAATCCGCCAGAACCTGCCGCGCGAGCTCCACCGTCACCGGCTGCTTCAGGAGGCCCGCGTACGCGATCAGCCGCGTCAGCATCCCTTCCAGCTCGCGGACGCTGCCGCTCGGCTGGTGGGCCAGCATCTCGAGCACGTCCGGCGGCAACGGACGCCCCAGATGCCGCGCCTTGTGCGCCAGCAGCCGCCGCCGCGTCTCGGCGTCCGGATGGCTCAGGCGGCAGACCATGCCGGCCACCCAGCGGTTGACGAGCCGGTCTTGAACGGCCTGGATTTCGCGTGGCGCGGCATCGGAGGCCAGAATCACGAGCCGCCCGGGCCCGTCGAACTCATTGAACGTATGAAGAAATTCCTCCTGCGTGGACTTCTTGCCTCCGAGGAAATGGACGTCGTCGATGGCCAGGACGTCCAGGTTTCGGTACCGGTGGCGGAATGCGTCGAGGGTGTTCTGGCGCATGCCCGCGAGGAACCGGTTGGTGAACTGCTCGGCCGAGAGCAGGGCCACGCGCAGGCCCTGCTTTTGCCGCAAGGTGTGCAGAATCGCGTAGAGCAGGTGCGTCTTGCCGAGGCCGCACGCCCCGTGGATGAACAGGGGATGGAAGTCGCGTCCGGGGGCGTCGGCGGCGGCGCGGGCGGCGGCGTGGGCCATCTCGTTGCACGGCCCGACGACGAACGAGTCGAACGTAAAGAGCGGCGACGCGGCCGCCATGGGGCTTGGCCGGGCGGGCCTGGCGGCCGGCGCCGGGGCGGGCGCGGCCTCCAGGGCGTCGGTCGCATCTTCCGTGTCCTCAAGGGTTTGCGCGCGCCGGCGCCGGTACAGGGCCGGGTCGACGCGGAACGCCAGGGGGACGTCGCGGCCGAGACGGCGGCGGACGCAGGCGGCAATGGCCTCGGCGAAGTGGCTGCGGATGTAGTCGCTCAGGAAGCAGTTCGCCACGCCGACCCGGAGGGCGTCGTCGTCGAAGTCGAAGGCCGTCGCGCCCTCGAACCAGACCCGCCACCGCTGGTCGCCGATGGTCGCCTGAAGGTCCGAGACAAGGTGCTGGGTGTCGAGTCCGTCGAGCTGCGCCACGAAGGGCCCCCGTGTCCGGCGCTGCCTTGCGAGCGGCCCTGTCCGGGCCGAAAGGTCGCCGGGGGCGTTCCCCACGCCACCCCGGCGTTAGCATCCCGTTAATGGCGATGATAGGGGCCGCCCCTGAGCGACGCCAAACGAAAATCTCTGGGCCCTTTGCGCGGCGCCCGCCGAGGCGCGCAAGGCCCCCGCGCGACAGGGAGTTACGCCGACGGAAATCTTTTCTGTCCACAGCCGGTGCCGCGCGTGGAAACCGTGTGGAGAATCCGGCGGGCCCCCGGACGACCCGCCGCCGCCGCGCAAGGCCCAGCCACAAAAGCCGGAATGTGCAACCCGAACGGCCCGCGGGCCGGTTTAGCTGTGTGACAGCGGTTTGGCGGAAAGGACGGATGCGGATGATGCGAATGGCCATCGTGTGGGGCATGGCGGCTGGAATGCTCGCGTGGAGCGGCAGCGCGGGGGCCGCGCCGGCCGGCGCCGTGCCGCTCTTGGACCTCGAGGCAAGCACCCAGGAACTGACCCTGGACAGCTTCCAGGTCGGCCTGGTCTTCGAGGGCATCATGCCGGGCGGCAAGGCGCTTGTGGTCTCGGCCACCCGCGACCAGGGCCGGTTCTACCCGACCGCCCTCGGCACCAGCCCCCGCTACAACCAGGCCCAGCACGCCGTGGACCCCTCGGGACTGGACGTCTCGCCCGACGGGCGCATCAGCGGCCCCGTCCACGTCACCGTCCGGGCCGACCGGTGGGTGCCCCCTGACGGGAAGCCCTGGGACTTCGACTTCACCCTCGCGGGGCGCATTGACACGTCGGCCGACGACTGGACCATCGCCGGCACGTGGGAAGGCACCGTCGCCGGCGAAGCCAAAAAGGGGGCGTTTGCCGGCACGTTCGACCTCGCGAAGCGGAACAATCACTGGAACGTGGGCCGCTGGCGCCAGGGCGGCGTGGCGCTGCATTTTGACCTGGGCACGGAACGCGTCAACTGGAACAAGGCCGACCACGCCGTCTGTATCTTCCGGCCCGCCAGGGACTTGCGCGAGTATCGCGGCCTCTGGGTGAGCGTCGAGACGGACCAGCCGCGCGGCGACGCCGAGGTGGCCGTCTTCCTCGGCGAGGAGGACGGGAGCTGGTACTATGTGCCGCGGGCCGTCCCGCTCGTCGAGAAGACCAACGCGGCCGAACTGCCATTCGAGAGCTTCGACGTCGCCGAATGGGTCGCTCCCGGCAACCACATGGACGAGGACTACCTGCTCGACCTCGGCAAGGTCGGGGCCATCGCCATCGGCGTCGTGAACCCCTTCGGCGTGGGCGAGGTCGGTTTCCGCGTCACGGGCATCGATCTTCTGCCGAAGAATGCGGCGGCCGAGGCCCCGGCCGCCATCGACGTCACCGGCAGGCTGCTCTCTGTCAACGGCCACGAGGTGGTCCCGGCGGGCATCTTCGGCGGCTTCGCGGGCGATCTGGCCCGGAAGTACCGTCCCGGGTGCCAGCGGAACCTGTACGCGGGCAGCTATCCGCGGATTCCCCTGCAATCGTGGGCCGCCGTCGGCTCCGGCGACTTCACGGATTGGCCGGCCGCGCTGCGGGCGCTGCGCGGCGACACGGAGGCGTACAAAGCCATCTCGACGCAGCTGCGGGGCCTTCTGGGCGTTGAGAAACGCCTCGAACGCCTCCAGAAGTTCGACATCGACCGGCACATCGAGCGGACCCGCCAGCGCGACCGCGACCCGGCACGGGCCCCGAAGGATTTGACGGAGCCCCTGAGCGTCCTTCTGCGGCACCGCGGCTTCTACGAGGCGAAGGCGTGGGCCGACGTGAAGGGCGCCGCCGAAATCCTCGAACGCTTCGGCCCGGTCGCGGACCTGAACGAGAGCGAGCTGATGGAGCGGAACCGGCACCTGCTCGTGGCCGCCCTCCCGGGCATCAAGCCGCTCAAGGGCCCCAAGCCGACCGAAATGTTCTGGATCGACTGCCTGGGCGAGCGGAAGGAGCCGGCCTGGTTCGTCAGCCGGCAGCACGACTGGCGCGGGGCCATGGAAGGCTTCGGCCGCCGCTTCGCCGAGAACGCCCGGGCCGCCGGCTGCAACGGCACCGACGGCGTTGGCGTCCTGTTCGAGCTCTGGAACGAGCCCTACCTGCACTGGGGCTCCAAGGACCGCGTCAACCTGCACACGAAGTACTATCGGACCGACCTCGCCAAGGAGGGCGGCCCCGTCATGGTCAAGCGGACGGACGACGAGGGGAGCCTCATCGAGGGCGAGATCGTCCCGCACTTCAAGTGGGTGCGCGGCGACGACCCGAAAGGCCTCAAAGAGGCCCATGAGGGCCTCTACGTGGCCGACGAGACCGCGTTCACCTTCTGGTCCGGGGCTGGCAACGGCTGGATCTACGACCAGATGTTCGGCGCCGTCGGCAAGGCGATCAAGGAGACCAACCCGAACGTCGAGGTGGCCGCCGGCTGGGGTTTCCGCTGGCACGAGGACCATTGGGCCGCCTGGGACATCCTCTACCAGAACACCATCGACCGCGGCATCCAGTGGATCGACGGTGTCCACGAACACCACTACCAGGGCCAGACGACGGGCATGCAGGCGGCCTACGAGTTCCTGACGGCCTACGGCGTCACGGTCCATGACAAGTGGCTCTACAGCTACAATACCGAGACGAACGACCTGATCGACTCGCCCGCCCGCGGGGCCGTCGATACGCCCGAGAAGGCCCGGGCGTCGCTGAACTACCGGCGCGGCGTCTACAACCTGCGGGACCTGCTCTACAGCGTCCAGGAGACCCCCGACAAGGCCCGGGCCCGCACGGTCATCCACTCCGACCCGGACTCCGCCTGGACCGACGTGCCGTACAGCCTGCTTGCGAACCTGCGCGGGCGGCTGGTCCACGTCCGCCGCGACGACGCCGACCCGAGCGTCTGGGCCGTCGCGAGCGTCGACGGGACCGACCCTGAGGCCCTGCCGCTTGGCGAGACCGAGGTGCGGGTCCGCGACCTCGTGGTGGTCGTCTTCAACGACAACCCGCACGTGCGGGAGGTGCAGGTGGATGTCGCGCCGCCGACGGGCACGCGCTGGGCCGGCCCGCCGACCTTCGAGCGGACCGAGGTCGACGCCGAGAGCTTCCAGTTCTCGCGGGTCGAGGAGAAAGGTCCTGAAACCCTTGCCCAGGGGTCCCAGACGTACGATCTGGAGCTTCTCCCGCAGCAGGCCTGGAAGGTGACGATCCCGCTGGAGGGGACGCTTCCGGAAAAGCCCGAGGTCGTCCGGACGCAGGCCTTCAGCAGGGACCTGCTCGCCACCGTGACCCGCGAGGAGCCGTTTCGGACGCGGGTACAGCTCGATCCGGCGGTGCTGAAGGCGGCCACGGGGGCGCGGCTGCGCGTCGTCGTGGAGGACGTCGGCGTCGGCGAGGGCATGGCGACGGTGTGCGGCCAAGAGATGCCGCTTCCGGTGGCCCTGAGCCCCGACAACGTGCCGGTGATCCTTGACGTGCCGCTGGACGTGACGCGTCTGCGGCCCGACTGCACGATCGCCTTCACCACGGCCGACAGCCATGCCGGCTACCGCGTGGACATGACGAGTGTGGTCCTGGAGACGGCGGGGCCGTAACGCCCGGCCACACGCGCCGGAACCCGCCGGGCAAGGGCCTACGGCTGCGGCAACTCGTGGGCGTAGCGACCCGTGTAGGCCCATCGGCCCGTGTCCAGCTCCGCCCCGAAGAGGCCCAGCTGCCGCGCGGCATCGGGGTTGTCCTTCACGAGGGCGTCGCGGGCCGCGGCGGCTTCCTTGGCGAGGTCGTCTTTCCCGGCGGCCTTGGCGCAGCGGTGAAGCGTCTCGGCGGCCTCCGGCGACGCCGGGTTCTCCCGAAGCAGCCGCTCCGCCGCCTCCGCCGCCTCCGCCGCGTTGCCGGTCTTCGCGAGCAGCCACGCCTTGAGCATGCGGGGCCGGTAGACGCGGGGTTCGGCCTCGATAAGCGTTTCGGCCCGCTTCAGGGCCTCCTTCGGCTTCCCGGCCGCCAGGGCCATCAGGGCCCGCACGTGCCCCGCCCGCGGGCCGGCCTTGGCCAAGGCGGCCTCGGCGTCGTCGGTGCGGCCCTGCTCGTAGGCGATCAGGCCCTTGAGGTGCCACCCCCGCGGCTGTTCGGGCTCGCGGGCCAGGACCCGGTCCACGAGCCGGCCCGCCTCGTCGAAGTCGCCGATGCGGTACGACGCCGCGGCGGCCGAGACGAGCGCCGGGACCGACGCGGACCCGGATTCGGCCTCCAGGAGACGTTTCGCCTGCCGACGGGCCGTCATGGCCGCCTCGATGCCCCGGTGGTTCGAGTGCTCCTGGAGCTCGATGTAGTCGAAACGGCTGCGGTTGCAGGCCGCCTTGGCTTCCTCATAGCGATCCCGGTTGTCGGGCAGGGCCAGCGGCAGCGTCACGTCGGCGAAGGTTTCGACCCGGCCGGTGGTTACGGTCGACCCGTCCAGGAGCTGCACAGGGTCCATTTCCTGCCGCTGGACGGTGACGTGGAGCATTTCGCTCGGCTCCGTGACCGACAGCCGCAGGACCTTGCCCGGCCCGACGGGGCCCTGTACGTGGCCGAGGTCCTTGTCGCCGCAGGAGGCCAGAAGATGCACGTCGTCCATCGGCGTCGGCCCCGTAATCGCCAGTTCCCAGCCGCCCGCATCCGGCCGCTCGGCCCCGAGGGCGACGTCACGCCCGGCCCAGACGGCCGGGCCGATGCCGGAGGCGGCGTAGAAGTGCTTCGTGTACTCGACCGGGACGTAGCCGGGCAGCAAGTGCCCCGGGTCTTCGAAAACCGTCGTGGTGCCGCCCCAGAGCTCGAACGTGCGGCCGCCGCGGCTCATGTACACCTTGATGCCGGGATCGACCTCCGGGTCGTTGATGCGGAGACGGTTCAGGTCCTGGTCGGGATAGCAGGCCCCGCTGAAGCCGAACGCGGGGTACAGGGCGAAATACTGGGTCGGCCGCCCTTCGCCCCAGTCGCCCGCCTTCGAGACGTCGAGCATGCGGCCCTCGAACTCCCAGTGTGGCCAAGGTTTGATCCAGTTGGCCGAGTGCTCGACCCCGTAGCGGGCCGGGAAGAGGAACCGCATGGCCCGGTCTTCCGGGACGGGCATCAACGTCCGGTCCCACAAGCGGTGGCTGCGCGGCAAGGGGGTGGGGTTATCGACCCGGCCGCCGAACGCGACGCGGGCCGTCCCGGGCGCCACGGTGACGAACTCCGACAGGCTCCGCTCGGCGAACCGGCCGTACCGCTGCGTCTCCTTCGGGCCCTTGTGGTGGCCGAACCGCATCGCCATGGCCACCGTGACGGACCCGTCGCGGTGGCGGATGACGCGGTAGCCGGACGGCTGCGAGTCCTTGATGCCGTGCTCGAAGTACGGGAAGTTCAGCTTGAGCTCGTTGCAGACCGTGGCCCCGGTCGTCAGGTCCTTGACGTAGGGGACGTACATGCCCCCCGCCGGCCGGATTTCGACCTCGACGAGGCCGTTGGCGAGCACGACGCGGCCGCCGGTATCCTTGACGGTGACGGGGGCGACGTCGGCCGCCAGGGCGCCGACGCCGGCCACGAGCAGGGCGGCCATGCAGGAAAAGGCGCGCAGGGCGTGGTGCAGGCGGGCGTCAGGCGTCACTTGGCAGTCTCCTCGGTTTGCCCCCCCCCCTGAGGAACCCGCCTGAGAAAGCGGTGTTTCTGCGTTTGGCGGGCAACGGACTGGCGCCTACAGCTTCCCTTCGCGTTCCGCCGTCACGTACGCCATGGCCATCGGATCGCGGCCGAGGACGGCCTCGGCGGCCAGCACCAGCGGCATCGTCGGCCGGACGCACGGGTCGGCGATGGCGGCATCCAGACCGCGGGCCATGGCCGCCACCAGGTACGCCAGGTTGATCCATTTTCGCTTCGGCAGGCCGTGGCTGGTGTTCGACAGGCCGCCTGTGATGTGAATCTCCGGCCACTTGGCGCGAATGGCGGCAATGCTCTCCAGGACGCTGCCCCCCGCGTTCGGGTCGGTGTAGATCGCCATGAAGCAGGGGTCGACGAAGAGGTCGCCGAGGGCCTTCCCCGCCTTCTCGGTGAGCGTCGAGGCGAGCGTCTCGGCCCGGGCGAGGCGGTCCTCGACGCCCGCGGGCACCCCCTCGTCACTCATCAGCAGGGCGACCACTGCGCAATCCGCCCCCGCGACGACCTCCAGCAGGCTTTCCAGCCGTTCCGCCTCCAGGCTGATCGAGTTCACGAGCGGCTTGCTGTCCACCCGCGTCAGGGCGTCGCGGACGACCGCCGGGTCGGAACTGTCGATCGAGAGCGGCAGGTCCGTGGCCCCCTGGACCGTGTCGATCAACCAGGCCATCCGCTCCTGCTCCTCGGTCGGGTGGCCGGCGTTGACGTCGATGTAGGTGGCCCCGGCCTCGACCTGCTCCGTGGCCAGGCGGCGGATGGTGTCGGCGTCGCGGGCGTCCAGGGCCTCGGCGACCTCCGACCGGGTGGCGTTGATCTTCTCGCCGATGATGATCATGCGCGGGCTCCTTGCGGGGGTTCGCGGCGGGTCTGAGGGACCCTAGCATATCGCCCCCGGCAGCGCCCTTCAAGGGGTTCCAAGCATGGGCGGAAGGCCACAGGGCCGAAATCGACGCCGAGAACGGCAGAAAAGGCCGCTCAGTCGAACGGGTTCCACGTCACCGTGCCCCGCGCCTCGGTCCCCGCGAGGTCGGCCTCGGCCAGGTCGGGCACATCCCGGACTACCAGGGTGTGGCCCGTCAGACGGTCGTGCGCGGCCGCCAGGCGGAACGTCGCCGGGTCGCCGAACCAGGCCACGTCGTACTCGGCGACGAGGCGGTCGCGGTCGGTGCGCCGGTAGACCTGGATGCGGGTGCATCCGTCGGTGTCGGCGGGGGACGCGCCTTCGTTGAAGCCGCCCGCCTGGATGACCAGGTCCTTGGGCCCGGCGCTCAGGCGCGGCAACGGCAGGTGCCCGTCTCGGAGCCAGACGGCCACGGCGGCTCCGCACGAGGCGTCCGGCCGGTCGAACGTCCCGGCCAAGGCCAGCCCGCCGGCCACCGCCGCCCCCGCCAGCACCAGCACGAGAGCGATCTCGATCTTCGCGTTGCCCTCGCGTGCGGCCATGGAATCCCCTCAAGAGGCAATCGCAATCCGCCCCTATAACCGGTCCCCGCGGGGCGGGTTTCGGCCTTTCGGCCGCCAGGCGGCGAACGTTTGCCCCCGGACGCCGCGTCTGCTAGGATGCGGCGCCTTTGGAGAGGGGACCAGCCGATGCGGATTCTCGCCACCAACGACGACGGGATCATGGCCCCGGGCCTGGCGGCCCTGCGGCGGGCGCTCGACCCCCTGGGCGACGTCACGGTCGTCGCCCCCATGGGGCCCCAGTCCGCCGTCGGCCACTCCATCAGCCTCAACCAGCCCATCTGGTGCCACCACATCGAAATGGCCGGCGGTGTGAAAGGCCATGGCGTCGAGGGCAGCCCGGCCGATTGCGTCAAACTGGCCCTGCTGGAGCTCATGAAGGCCGGCAAGCCCGACCTCGTGGTCAGCGGCGTCAACCTCGGCGCGAACATCGGCATCAACATCCTGTACAGCGGGACGGTGGCGGCGGCCATCGAGGCGGCCTTCTGCGGCATCCCGGCCGTCGCGGTCAGCCTCGAGGCCTCCGACGACCCCGATTTCGACGGCGCCGCCCGCATCGGGGCCGCCGTCGCCCGCCAGTTCATGGAGCATCAGCCCAACAGCGTCACGCTCCTCAACGTGAACGTGCCCAACGGCAAGAACGGGTTCTCGGGCGAGCTTCACCTCGTCCCGCAGAGCATGAAGGGCTGGAAGGAGTTCTATGAGCGACGGCCCGACCACAGCGGCCGCACGGCCTTCTGGATCGACGGAGCCCAGGAACCCGAAGACCCGCACACCGAGACCGACGTCTCGGCCATCGACGCCGGCCACGTCACCGTGACGCCCCTCCAGTGGGACCTGACCGACCACCAGCGGATGGCCGAGGTCCGCGACTGGGGCCTGCAGCTCTAGCGCGGCAGGCCGCGGGCCCCTTGGCCGCGCAGCACCGGTAGATACGCCTCCGGCTGGACGCGGCGGGGCCGGGTCATGGTCACACTCACCAGCCGCCACGCTCCGTCCGGTTCCAGGGCGAAGGTTCCCTCCCACGTAATGCGGCGGAACTCGTAGGGAATCTGGAACGGCGCCCCCGGTCTGGCCGCCAGGGAGTATGTGCCGGTGACGACGGCGCGACCGTCGCGCATGCGGATTTCCGGGGCATCGGTGCGGACGGCCAGGTGGCGGAGGCCCGCGTCGGCCAGGGCCGCCAGGTCGGCCTTGTCGTACCGGCCGCCGGCGTAGTCCTCGGACACGTGGGTCAGGACGCCGCGCGGGTCGGCGGCCTCCACGGCCTCGCCCATGGCCTGGAGCGTGGTCCGCAGACGCTCGTAATCGGTGACCACCGCCCCGTCCAGGAGACCCAGAAGCAGGCCGACCGCCGGCAGCACGAGCAGGGCCCTCGTGGCGCGGCGGCCCCGGGTGCGCCACCACACCGCCAGCACGACCGCCTCGGCAATCGCCAGGCCCGTCCAGAGGGCGATCGGGTCCTCCAGCAGCATCCATCGGAGTACGTCGAGCAGGCCCATGGGCAGCCTCCGCACGGTCGCGTTGCCGGGCCCATCGTACCCGCCGGGGCGGGGGGGCGCAAGCGCAAAACCGGCCGTGCGGGCTCCGAAGGCCCGTTCCAGCCCCCAAGAGGGCCATGGAAATCGCGTTTGCATCGCCCCGGCCGCCGACTATAATGAGCCTTCGCGCGCGGCCGCAATCAGGCGACCTGCGCGCCAAGGGACCCAGGAGAAAGGCACCGAATGTTCAAGAATCGTCTCTTTGCCCCCGGCCCGACGCCCGTGCCGGAGGACACGTTGCTGGAACTCGCCCGGCCGATGTTCCACCACCGGACCGGCGAGTACCGGGCGATGCTCGAAAAGCTGACCGCGAACATGCAGACCATCCTCGGCACAAAGCAGGAGGTCTATACTCTTACCGGAAGCGGGTCGGCCGGCATGGAAGCCGCCGTCGCCAACGTCGTCGCCCGCGGCGAGACGATGATCGCCGTGCGCGGCGGGAAGTTCGGCGAACGCTGGGCCGACATCGGCGAGGTCTACGGGGCCAACGTTGTCGCCCTGGACGTCACGTGGGGCACGGCCATCACCCCGGACGAGATCGCCACGGCCCTCGAGGCCAACCCCGACACCGTGGCCGTCTACCTGCAGCACTGCGAGACCTCGACCGGCACGGTAACCGACGTCGAGGCCATCGCCAAGGTCGTCGCCAAGACCGACGCCCTGCTCGTCGTGGACGGTATCACGGGCGTCGGCGCCCTGCCGTACCGGATGGATGCCTGGGGCGTGGACATCACCGTCGTCGGGTCGCAGAAGGCCCTGATGATGCCGGCGGGGCTGGCGTTCGTGGCGTGCAGCGACAAGGCGTGGGCCAAGATCGACGCGACCGACGCCCCGCTCTTCTACAACAACCTCAAGGCCTTCCGGAAGAACCTGGCCAAGTGGGACAACCCCTGGACGCCGGCCAACAGCCTCGTGCGGGCCGCCGCCGTCTCCACGAACATGCTCGTCGAGAAGGGCATGGAGGCCGTCTGGGCCGAGACGCGCCTCAAGGCCGAGGCGACGCGGGCCGCCATGAAGGCCCTGGGCCTCGAACTGTACAGCCAGAGCCCGTCCGACTCGGTCACCGCCACCAAGGTGCCCGAGGGCATCGACGGCCTGGCCCTTCCGAAGGTGCTGGCCGAGGACTTCGGCGCCCGTGCGGCGGGGGGCCAGGCGGAGGCCAAGGGCAAGATCTTCCGCCTCTCGCACATGGGCTACCTTGACGCCTTCGACACGCTGGCGGCCGTCGCCGCGGTCGAAATGGCCCTCGGCAAGCTTGGCTACGACGTCGCGTACGGCTCGGGGGTGGCGGCCGCCCAGCAGGTTCTGGCCCAGGGCTGACCGCACGCTAGGGGAGACATCGCATGAAGATTCTCGTATCCGACAAGCTGGCCGACGAGGGCCTCGAAATCCTCCAGGGCGAACCCGGCGCGGAGGTCGACGTCAAGACCGACCTCTCGCCGGAGGACCTGAAGGCCTGTATCGGCCAATACGACGGCATCGTCATCCGCTCCGGCACAAAGCTTACGGCCGATGCCCTCAGCGCGCCGGGCAACCTGAAGGCCATCGCCCGGGCCGGCGTCGGCGTCGACAACGTCGATATCCCGACCGCCACCAAGCACGGCATCGCCGTGATGAACGCTCCGGACGGAAACACCATCTCGACGGCCGAGGTGACGATCGCCTTGATGCTGGCCGTCAGCCGCAACGTTGCCCCCGCCACGGCGAGCCTGAAGGGCGGGGCGTGGGACCGCAAGAAATACATGGGTCGCCAACTCGCCGGCAAGACCGTCGGCGTCGTCGGTCTCGGCCGCGTCGGCACCGCCGTCTGCCGCCGGTGCCTGGGCCTCGAGATGAAGGTCATCGGCTACGACCCGTTCGTCGCGGGCGACCGCGAACTGGCCAAGCAGATCCGCATCGTCGAGGACCTGGCGCCGCTCCTGAAGGAGGCCGACTACCTGACCGTCCACACGCCGCTCACGGACGAGACCCGGGCTCTGATCGGCGAGAAGGAGCTCGCGATGCTCCCCAAGGGGGCCTTTGTGCTGAACGCGGCCCGGGGCGGCATCATCGACGAGGAGGCGCTTCTGGCGGCCCTGGAGTCCGGCCACGTGGCCGGCGCGGGCCTGGACGTCTACCCGTCCGAGCCGCCCGAGAACCGGGCCCTGGTCGAGCATCCGAGCGTTACGTGCCTGCCCCACCTCGGGGCCAGCACCAAGGAGGCCCAGCAGGGCGTCGCCATCGACGCCTGCCGCAACCTCGTCGACTACCTCGCCGGCCGCGAAATGCGCAACGCCCTGAACGTCCCGGCGATGGACCTGTCGGTGGCGGGCGAGTTGAAGCCGTACGTCGAACTCGGCCACCGCATGGGCGTTGTCCTCGGGGCCCTGACGCACGGGCGGCTGAAACGCGTCCAGGCGACCTACGCCGGCGAAATCGCCAGAGAATCGTACAAGCAGGTGACCGTGAGCGTCGTGATGGGCGTCCTCCAGCACCTGGGCGCGGGCAGCCTGAACGTCATCAACGCCCTCGTGGTGGCCGAGGAAAACGGCATCGACGTCACCGAACGGACCTCGTCCGACGCCCGAGGCTACGAATCGAGCGTGCGGGTGGTGGTCGAGAGCGACCGCGAGAAGCATTCCGTCTACGGGACGGTCTTCCACGGCCACTACCCGCGGCTTACGGCCATCGACGACTTCTACATGGAGGTGCGGCCCGAGGGCGACATGGTGATCATGTTCAACCAGGACCGGCCCGGGGTCATCGGCGAGGTGGGCACGCTCTTTGGCGAGCACCAAATTAACATCGCCACCATGAGCTTCGGCCGCAAGCCCGCCACCAGCGAGGCCTGCAGCGCCCTGACGCTCGACAGCGTCCCGTCGCCCGCGATCCTGGAGGCCCTCCGGGCCAAGGACTTCGCCACCAGTGTCCGCCACGTTAGCCTTCCGCCGCTGAAGAGCGAGAGTGATCTGGTATCGTAACCGACCCGATCGTCCATCCTGCCGGCCCGGGCCGGCCCCGCGCGGGCGGCACCCGGGCCGGCGGCCTGTCGGCCTCCGCCTGAGCCCGGCGGCCGCGCTGGCCGCCTGTCTGGCCCTGGCGTGGCTCCTTCCCGCGTGCGAGAAGCCCGGCCAGCGGCCCACCCAGACCCAGGAGCCGGCCGAACCGCCGTTCGAGGCAGGCCCATCGGCAACAGGCGGCACCGGGATGACCGCCCGTACCACCGAAGGCGACCTGCTCGTTCTCTTTGCCGGGAACAACGACGGCGTCTTGGCGGCCTGCGGGTGCCCGGGGAACCCGAGCGGCGGCTTTGCCAAGCGCCAGGGCCTCATCGAGACCTACCGGGCACGCCGCCCGGATGCCCTTCTCCTGGACGCCGGGAACCTCCTGCCCGACCGCGAGCACGCCGTCAAGGTCAAGTACGTGGCCAAGGCGGCCGCGCGGACCCGCTACGACGCCATCGCCCTGGGCGTGGCCGAATTCCTCTACGGGTCCGACCGCCTCCGCGAGATGAGGCGAGAGCACGGTCTGCCACTGGTCTGCGCGAACGTCCGCGACGAGAAGGGGCTCATCGGAGCTCCGCACGTCGTCGTCGAGAAGGCGGGCCTCAAGATCGGCATCTTCGCGGTCATCCAGGACTTCGTCTACGGTTGGCCGCCCCTGGAGTGGCGCGAGGGCCTCACCATCCAGGACCCCGTCCGCGTCGCGGGTCAACAGGTGGCTGCGCTGGCCGATTGCGACCTCGTCGTGGCCCTTTCGCACCAGGAACTGGACCAGACGCGGTACCTGGCGGAGCACGTGGCGGGACTGGACCTTGTGGTGGCCGGGCACACCGAAGAGATTCTCAAGGAGCCCGAACAGGCCCGGGGGGCCCTGATCGTGTGCGCCTCCGACGCTGGCAGTTTCCTCGGGGCGCTGGCCCTGAAGGCGGGGCGGGGCGGGTACGAGGCCGTGCGGCACGACCTGACGTTCCTCACGGCCCGTGTGCCGAACGCCAAGTGGGTGGTGGACCTGTACTGGGAGTACGTGGCCGAGGCGAAGGTGTCGGCGCCGCCGGTCTGGGACGCGGTCGAACCGGCCCGGTACGACACGGCCGAGGCGTGCGCCCCATGCCACAAGGCCGCCTACACCCAGTGGAAGGGCACCCGCCATGCTCACGCCTACGAGACGCTCGTCAAGGTCGGCCGCCAGGACGACCCCGAGTGCCGACTCTGCCACACGATGGGCGCCGGCCGCGAGGGGGGGTTCGTCTCGATGGAGAAGACCCCGGGCCTCGGGCGCGTGACGTGCCAGGCGTGCCACCTGGTGCCCGCCGGCCACAAGGCCCACGACATCCACACCACCCCCGAGATCGAAATCAACTCGGGCCTCTGCATGTCATGCCACGGGCCGGTCCAGAGCCCCGATTTCGACTACCACGTGTACCGGCCGAAGATCGTGCACAAGGGACCTCGTCGCTGACTCCGGGGGGCCGATGTACGGACCCGTCCTGCTGAGCCTGCTCTTGGCACTGATGGCCGTTGACACCGCTGGCGCGCGCGCCCCAAGCGCCGCGTGGACGCTGCTGGCGACGGTCGGCGTGCTGGTCGGCGTCTTCGTGGCGGGGCTCGCGCTCGGCGGGCTGGTGATGCTCCGCGAGCGGCTGCTGGCGGTGGACGAGCAGCGGTTCCTGCGGCACGTGGGCCGCCTCAGCCGCATCTACCGCCTGCTCGGCGTCGGGGCCTTCGCATACATTCTGTACGTCCTGGAGTGGCGGGCCCTGGCGGTCCACTGGGCGGGGAGCCACGCGTGGGCTCTGCCGGCGTTCCTCCTGGCGTTCCTGCCCATGCTGGTCATCTGGCTGGTCTCATGGGTCGCCCTCTACTGGGCCGACAGGCGGATGCGGGCGGCCCTGTGGCTACGGGCCGGGGCCTTGACGACACCGCCCCAGTGGACGCTGCCGCGGTACGTGGCTTTTATGTTCCGCCAGTACGTGCTCGTGCTGCTGGGGCCGATTATCCTCCTGATCGGGGCCCAGGACGTGATCGTCCACCTCTGGGGCGAGCCGGACTCGGCCCCGCTGGCCGCCGTCGCCATGTTCGGGCTCCTGCTGGCGGCCGGGATGCTGGCGGGGCCGTGGCTGCGCCTTTGCTGGCGGACCGAGCCGCTGCCGACCGGCCCGCTCCGGGGCCGTCTGGAGGCCCTGGGCCACCGGGCCCGGATCGGCATCCGCGAGATTCTGGTCTGGCGTTCGAACCTGACCATCGCCAACGGGTGCATGGTCGGCCTCGTGGGGCCGCTCCGCTATATCCTGATTACCGACGCCCTCATGCTGAGCCTCTCGGAGGCGCAGACCGAGGCCGTCTTCGCCCACGAAGTGGCCCACGCCCGGCACCACCACGTCCTCTACTACCTGCTGCTGGGGGCCGGGGGCGCCAGCGGCGCCCTGCTGGTGGGCATGGTCCTGGCGGCCATCAGCCCGTGGTCCTGGCTCGTCAGCCTGGCCGTACCGGGCACCATCCTGATCTTCTGGTGGTTCGGCTTCGGGGCGGTGTCACGCCGGTGCGAGCTTCAGAGCGACCTCTACGCCTGCCGCGCGACGTCCTGCCCCGTTGGCTGCTCGCCTCCCAACGCCGGCCGCTCGGCCCTTGTGCCGACCGAGGGCGGCCTGGCAGTCGGCGGGCTCTGCGAGCACCGGGTGGGCGTCTTCATCTCGGCCCTCCGAACGATCGCCCGCCTGAATGGGTCGGCCGAGACGCAGGGGGGCTGGCGGCACTTCAGCGTGGCGCGGCGGCGCGCGTTCCTGGAGCGGATGCTGGCCCGGCCCGGGGAGGTGTGGCGGTTCGAGCGCCGGATGGCCGCTCTCCGGACCGTCACGGGGCTGCTGGCCCTCTTTCTCGTGACGGCCGCCCTGACCGTCCTAAGCCTCGCGACGGTCCTGGGTCCGGAGGACATAGAGCACCCGGGCCGCCCAGAGGACGTCCCCCCGGACGTGGAGCGTTGGATCGTACGCCTCGTTGATCGGGATCAGGTGCACGCGCTCGCCGGCTTCGCGCCAGAGCTTCACCGTGAGGCCGATCCGCCCGCGGAGCTTCACGACGGCCGTCCCGCCGGGGCGGGGCGGCAGGTCGCGGCAGCAGAGGACGATGTCGCCGTCGCGGATGCGCGGGCTCATGCTGTCGCCGTCAACGCGGAACGCCACAGCCCCCGCCAGGGCCTCGTCGGCGTGCGGCACGTCCACGAACTCGCAGACACCCTCGGCCGTCGGTTCCGCGAGTTGCACGAGGGCCGCCGCGTGCAGCGCTGCCGCGTCGGGCTCGCCTTCCGGGTCTGCCGCTGACACGGCCGCCCCTCGGGCCCAGCCGCCGCGACCCTCGGCCCGGGCGAGCAGGTCGTCCAGCACGCCCGGGTCCTCCTCCCCCGCGAAGTAGGCCTCCCAGGCCGCGGGAACCCCGGCCGCCGTCCGCCCCAGGACCGGCACCCACCGCGGCTCCGTCTCGACCGTGCACGGCTCCCAGGGCGAGAGCGGGTTTCCCGGCAGACGGTCCACGACCTCGCTGAGAATCCGGGCCAGGGCGGTACGCGCCGCCGGGAGGGTCGGCCCGGGCTCGACGGCCGCTCTGAACCGGTCCAAGGCCTCACAAACGGCCTCTGGCAGCGGCGGATCGGCCTCCTGGGCCGGGTCCGGGAAGGGTACCCCGCGCCCCGCCAGGAGCCACTCGAGGCTCGCGCCGGTGACGTCGGCAGCCCGGGCGAGGAGGTCGGCGGGCGGCGGCCGGCCTTTCTCGTAGTAGTGGTAGGTCGAGGAACTGACGCCGACGGTGCGGGCCATGGCGGCCCGCCCCCGCGGGCCGAAGACCTGTTCGCGCAGGTGGCAAAGCCTGGCCGAGACGCTGTCGGGATTATCCGCATTCGCCATCATCCACCCTCCCTGCCGGCGCCGGGAAACCGGCCACAAATGCGAACGTTTCGCCCGATGGGCGGCCAAGATGCTCTGCGGGGGATATCGGCCGTTCGTATACACGAATTGTAGCCGACCTCGGCCCATCGTGGCAAGTGCATTCTTCGGACACCCTCCCGCGTTGCGGGCCGGATGGGCGTATAATGAAGTAGGAGCCGGATTTTCCGTGAGAGGGCCGCCCATGGGACGCGTCCAAGAAGGTGAGACGCCCGTGGAATCGAGGTCAGGCATGACGGCGGTGGCGGCAGCGCAGACGCAGCGGCTGGCGGCGCTCTCCGAGGCGGTCGCGGGGCGCCGCAGCGCCCCAGCGGGGCTGCTGGAGGCGGCCCAGGCCGGCGACGCCGACGCGTTCGCGGCCCTTGTCGCCCGGTTCCAGGGCCCCACCTACGGCCTCATTCGCCGCTTGGTCCGTCGCCCCTCCGTGGCCGAAGACCTGGCCCAGGAGGTGTTCATCCGGCTTTGGCGGAACCTCGGGGAGTGCGAGTCGGTCGAGACGCTGCCGGCGTGGCTGCGCCGGGTGGCCACGAATCTGGTGGTCGACCACTGGCGCAAGGAAGACGCGCGGCAGCGGAAGCTGGCGGCCCTCCGCGAGCATCCCATCGCCCGCCACGTCGTCCGCCCGTCCAGCCGCTTGGAGACCGCCGAGGCCGTGGACTCCGTCCGGGCGGCCATCGGCGCCCTGGAGCCCCACCTGAGGAGCGTGCTGTTACTCAGGGCCTCCGAGGGGCTGAGCTACGATGAGATTGCCGAGGACCTGGGCCTGACGGTCGGGGCCGTCCGAAGCCGCCTCTTCCGGGCCCGCAAGGAGTTGGAGGCCGAACTCCGGCGCGGCCGCGCGGCCGAGTACCTTGAGCGCATGGCCTCGCCGGGCGCCGACGGCGGGGAGGACGCCTGATGGCACGTTGCGTCCCCGAACCCGTGCTCAGCCGGTACCTGGACGGCGATTTGCCGTGCCGGCGGACCGAGGCCGTGGCCGAGCACTTGGCCAAGTGCCCCCTCTGCCAGGCCGCCCTGAACCGGCTGAGACGGGTTGACCGGTTGGTCCGTAACGCCGCCGACGCCTGGGCCGACAGGCCGGTACCCGACGTGGCGGAGACGGTCACGGACGATCTCCGTCGCCGCGGGGCGTTCTTCACCGCCCGCGTCACGCACGCGAAGCGGCAGTTGGTGGGCGATCGCGGGCCGCCCGGCCGCGTGGCCGCGGTCCTTAGCGTGGCGGCCTCGATTGTCGTGTTTGCCCTCATGGGGCTGACCCACGTGACGCGGTCGGACTGGGCGCGGCGGACCGCGCCGGTGCTGGACGAGGCCGAGCGCGTCGCCGTCCGATTCGTTTACGTGGACCCCGCGGAGCGGGCCGACACCCGCGCCCGGGCCCGCGAGGCGTCGCGCGAACTGGCCCTGGCCGACCGCCTGGGCGAGGCCCAAACCGGGGCGTCGCCGGCATTGGCGGCCGAGTTTGAGTACCTGGAGCGGGCGTTCGCGGCCCTGGCCGGCAACGACGACCTGCCGCTCGACCTGGAAACGGACCTTGCCCGCGGGGCGGTGACGGCCCGAATCGTGCGCTTGCGCGAGGACGTGGCCGGGGGCCAATGATCCGTCCTTCAGGCAGCCGTCCGGCCCGGTTCAGATCACGTGCATCTCCCGGCTGACCCCGAGCGGCGTCGGGTACCGGTACACCACGATGTACGTCGATAGGGCGAACGAGAGCAGGGCCGCGACGAGGATCAGCTCAAAGACCTGCAGGCCGATCAGGCCACGGTCCCGCGCCAGAAACGCGATGACGAGGCCGAACTCGCTGGCTTGGCCCAGCCTCCAGCCGGCCTCCCGGGCGAGGGCCGGGGGCTCGCCAAACGCCCGCAGCGCCGTTCGGAAGACCAGCGGCTTGACGAGGATCAGGCCGCCCGCCATGACGGCCGCGACGGCGGATGCCGTCGCCATGCCAGGCGTGTATACGTCAACCATGGCCCCCAGGCTGAAGAAGAGCAGGACGATGAAGAAGTCCCGCAGGGGGGCGACCCGCTCCCAGATATACAGGCTCAGGGGGCTTCGCGCCAGGGCCAGGCCCGCGACGAACGCCCCGATCTCCCGGGAGAAGCCGAGGTGCTCGGCCCCCTCGGCCAGGGCGAAGCACCACGCCAGGCCCAGGACGAAGAGCAGCTCCGTGTATTGCTCCACCCGGGCCATGACGGGCCGCAGCAGCCAGGCCTCTGCCGGAAACGCCGCCACCAGCATCAGAATCCCCAGGGGCATCCGCCACGCCAGGCCCGGCAGGTCGTCATGACCTGTTCCGGCCACGGCCGCCAGGACGACCAGCGTGGCCACGGCCAGAAGGTCCTGGATGATGAGGACGCCGATGGCAAGCGTCCCCACGTCCGACTCGTGCAGCCGACGCGTCGGCAGAAGCTTCACGACGAGGAGCGTCGACGAGAGGGCCATGGCGGCGCCGATGAGCAGGGCGTCGCCGGCATCAATCGGAAGCCGAACGGGCAGCAGCCGACCCAAGACGAGCATCGCTCCCGTGACCAGGCCGAAGAACACCGCCGCCGTCGAGACCGTCACCAAGGCTGTTTCGCGGAAGACCCTCCGCAGCCGTTCCGGGTGCAGCACCAAGCCCAGAAGGAAGAGCAGCAGCACCAGCCCCAGGCCTCCTGCGGCCCGCAGGAAGGTCTCCTCGCGGACCAGCCGCAGAGCCGGGACCGGGCTGTGCGGCCCCAGCAGGAAGCCGGCCGCCAGGTACGCGACGATGAGCGGCTGGCGCAGGAAATGGGCCGCGGCCGCCAGCAGGCCGGCGCCGACGACCACGACGGCCAGTTCCAGGATGAGCTGCTCGGTCATGGGCCTCCCGGTCGTGAGGGTCCACGCCCGATTCTAGCATCTCGCCTCGCGCCGGGCATCACGGCGCCGGCTTCTTTCGTACGTTGTCGCCCTCGTCCGATTCCGCGACGTGGTCGTCCGGGTCGATGCGGACGACGATTACCTGGCCCGACGTGGCCGCAAGCGATGCATGGATCACGCGGCTCTGGTCCGCCTTGAGGCCGTGCTGGAAATGCATGACCATCGGGGCCCCGCCGGTCGTCTGGTTGAAAATAAGCACCCGGAAGGGCTGCGTGGCGTGCTCGTTGCCGTCGTTCTGGATGCGGGCGTGGACCCCGACCTGGGTCGGCGAGATGCCGTGGAACCAGATGTGGCCGATTTCGAGGTTCGGTTCGGACACCAGGGACATGACGGTCTTGGCGCCCTTCGGGGTGCAGCCGGCGGTGACGAGGCAGGCGGCGACCAGTCCGGCGAGCAGCCACGTGGCGTAGCGCATCGGAGCCAGTCCCCTTTCGGCGCAAGACACGAGCGGCCGCGAGGGCCGCCCGGGTGAGGACGCCTGGACTTCAGTTCTTCCGCCTCAGCGCCGCTTGCGCCTAAGGAGCAGACCAAGGCCGCCAAGGCCCAGAAGGGCCAGCGTCGCCGGCTCGGGGACGGTGGTCCCGTCAACTTTGATGTTGTCCAGACCCAGCGAGCGTTTGTTGGAGAAACTGCCGTTGTTTGCGCTAATGAGCAGGCGGAAATACCGGGTCTCGGCCCCGCCGAGAGCCCCCAGCGAACTCAGGTCGATCGTCGGAGCCGCCTCCCAGGCGTCGTCGTCGGTCGGCCCGAAGCCCGTGTCGCTGCCCACTTGGACGAAGTTGGCGTCGATGTCGGTCAGGCTGGTCAGAAGCCGCAACGAGTAGTTGGTTGCATCGCTTCTGAACCAGTCGACGCTCATCTGGTTCCAGTCCGTCACCGAACCGACCGCCGTGACCGAGAACGCAAGGTAATCGCCGTCTGCGAACGACGAGTTCGTGTTGAAGTTGTTGCTCGTGGCGGAGTACGCGATAGGCGGATTGCCCCCGTCCTCCAACTCCCCTTTGACAGACTCGGTGGAAAAGCCGTGCTGCGTACCGTCAATGCCGGGCCCCTCGGTCAGGGCGCTCGCGGTCGTGTTGGCGTCGGCATCCGACGAGGCCCACGAGGGCGACTCGACCGTGCCGAACCCGTACTCGACGATTATCCCGCCCGCGGCGTGGCCGGCGCCGACCAAGACGGCCGCCAACCCCGCAACGAGAACTCGTTTCGTAAACATTGCCTTCCCCCGGTCTTGCTGCTTCAAAGCGTGAATGACCGTGCTTCACCGCGAAGCCCGCGCTTAGCCGACTCCACTATAAGTATCCACGATATCCGGGCCCTGTCAAGCCACTCCTGCGGCTGGAGGGCTGGAGGGCTGCGATAAGTCCATGTGACTAAAGGACTTACAGCACGAACATTTTTCCGGAAAATCTCCTCGCCAAGCCCTTGCCGGACAGCCCCCGCCGGTCCGAGGAAGTGTCGCTTGGCAAATGCCCGGCCCGAGCCGATGGATTCATCAGCGTCGAACAGGTCCAGCCGAGCCGCATCTCGTTGCTGTGACGGAACGCGTGCGGCAGTCTGGCTGGCCCCATCGGCACGGCGTCAACGCGTAGTGGCGCGACCTCGCCGACCCGACCCGTCAGGACTTCCGTTTGCCCAGGCCGTTGATCAGGACCGGAGAGCATCTTGGCGATGGTCTCAAGGTCGGCGCGGAGTCTGGCGTGGACGGCTTCGTCGATGAACCCACGGCGACGGGCGATCTCCAGCAGAGGAACGCATTCCTGGGCCGAGCCACGGGCGATCGTAAAGAAGTTGCGGCGGTCGGCCTTGGTGAATCGGCCGTTGCCCTCGGCGATGTTGGCAGCAATCGAGAGCGCTGGCCTGCTCCCCAAAACTTGACCCAGGCGTTATGAGAGTCTCTACTGCCCGGAT
>CAYNLG010000054.1:0-26853 GCA_964397995.1 uncultured Anaerolineales bacterium | reverse complement strand
ACCTTATCCATCCTGCCACCCTTGCAAATCTGCAGCGAACGGTTCGCCATGCGTCAGGCGCCACCGGCCGCGCGGGGCGGGTCGGAGGCCGGGGGTCGCGCGCGGCCGCACACCGTGCCCCGGCCCGCCGGAAAAAGAAGACAAAGACCGGCAAAAAAAAGACAGAAGGGACCAAAAAGAGGACACAGAACGGCAAAACGGAGGGCAAAAAAAGGCCATCCGGTGCCATAAAAAAGCCAAAAAGAGGCAAAAGAAGGCCAATTTCAGGGCGTTTGGGCGATACTATAGGATACAAAACGACACTATAGTGTGCGCGGTCCAGGCCCCCGCGCGGCCCCGCCCGAGGATTCCTCCCCCAGCGCCGTAAAGCCCGATATAATGTCCATTAGTTCCTCTGTCACCGCCGTCTGCCGCCGCATCCGGTACCGCTGCGTCAGGTCCCCCAGGCGCTCGTCGATATTCCGCTCTGCCGCCTGCATCGAGGCCAGGCGGCTGGCGTTCTCCGACGCCAGCGACTCCGCGGCCGCGCGGTAGAGCTGCACCCACACATGCTCGCGCACCAATGCGGAGAAGAGCGGCTCCCACCCCAAAGACCGGCCCGGAAGCCCGGTTCCGGGCCAGGGCTCCGACCCGATCTGCCGCAACCAGTCCAGGTCCACGGGATAGAGCTGGACGGTGCGCGGCTCGTAAGACGCGCCGCCCAGGGCCTCGTTGTGGGCCAGGACAACCCGCTCGACGCCGGCCTCCTCGCGCCACGCGAGCACCCGGATCAGGAGCTCGTCGACGAGCCGCCCGACCGACGCGAGGCTCGACGCCGGGGCCACCGTGTCGGCCGCCTCGAGGCCCTGCCCTTCGAGCACGCCCAAGACGCGGCGTCCCACCGCGAGCACGCGCGGCCCGGGTCCGCCGCCACCCAGGGACGGGCTCAGAAGCCCCGCTACGGCCTCGGCAACGAGGATATTGAAGCGTCCACAAAAGCCCTGATCCGACCCGAAGACGATCAGGCCCAGGCCCTCGGCGGGCCCCTCGCCGCGGTGCGGCTGGGCGACCCGCTCCGGGTGCTCGCGGACCAGGGCCCGGAGGCCCAACTGGACCGCCCGGTCGTAGTCCTTGAGCGATTCGACGGCCCGCTCGAACTGGCGGATGGCGGCCGCGGCGATGCCCTTCATCGTCTTGACGACGGATTGGAGCTCCTCGGCGGTGTTGATGCGTTTCCGCAGGCGCTCAAGCGTTTCCATCGTCGGCCTCGAACTCGGCGGCGGCGTCCGCGATGGCGCGGCCAAGGGCCTGGCGGTCGTCGTCGGAGAGCATCTCGCCCTCGCGGATGCGGCCGGCCAGGTCCTCGAGGCGGCGGCCCGCGATGTCGCGGATGGCCTTCTCGGCCTCGTCGACGCGGTCCGTGGGCACGCGGTCCAGGGCCCCGCTCGCGGCCGCGTAGAGCACCGCGATCTGCTCCGGGACGGGCATCGGCTCGAACTGGTCCTGCATCAGCACCTCGCGCACGCGCCGCCCGCGCTCCAGCTGGCGGCGCATGTCCTCGTCGAGGCGGGTCCCGTAGCGGGCGAAGCGCTCTAACTCCTCGAACTGGCTGTAACTGAGCCGCAGATCCCCCGCGACGGCCCTGTACGCGGGCAATTGGGCCTTGCCGCCCACACGCGAGACGCTGCGGCCGACGTCCACGGCGGGCAGCACGCCCTTGCCCAGGAGGTCCGGGGACAGAACGATCTGGCCGTCCGTGATGCCGATGAGGTTCGTAGGAATGTAGGCAGCCATGTTCTGGGCCTGCGTCTCGATGATCGGCAGCGCCGTCACGGACCCGCCGCCGTGTTCCTCGCGGAGGTGCGTCGCCCGTTCGAGCAGGCGCGAGTGGACGTAGAAGATGTCGCCGGGATAGGCCTCGCGGCCGGGCGGGCGGCGCAGCAGCAGGCTCAGCTCCCGGTAGGCCCGGGCGTGGTGCGTCAGGTCGTCGAAGACCACGAGCACGTCGCGGCCCTGCTCCATGAAGTGCTCGGCCATGGCCATGGCGGCGTAGGGGGCAACGAACTGGAGCCCGGGGGCGTCTTCGCCCGTGGTGGCGACGGTGATCGTGGTGTCGGCGGCGCCCCGCTCGCGGAGGTCCGCGAGGACCTGGGCGATGGCGCTGGCGCGCTGGCCGATCGCGCAGTAGATGCAGAGAACGCCCGTGTCTCGCTGGTTCAGGATGGCGTCGACGGCGATGGCAGTCTTGCCGGTCTGGCGGTCGCCGACGATCAGCTCGCGCTGGCCGCGCCCCACGGGAATCAAGGCATCGACCACTTTCAAACCGGTCTGCAGGGGGGTCTGGACGGGCGCCCGGTGCATAATCGGCGGGGCCGGCCGCTCGACCGGCAGCCGCCGCTCCTCGCGGATCGGGCCGCGCTCGTCCAGCGGGCGCCCGACGGCGTCGACGACGCGCCCGAGCAGGCTCTCGCCGACGGGGGCGTCCATGACGCGGCCGGTGCGGCGGACGCGCTCGCCGGCGTCGATGTCTTCGGGATCGTCGAGCAGGATAACCCCGACCTCGCCGCGGTCCAGGTTGAAGACCATCCCGAGCTGGCCGCCCTCGAACTCGAGCAGCTCCTCGCTGCGAGCCCCGGGAAGGCCCCGCACGCGGGCGACGCCCGCCGAGACGGCCACGACCGTGCCGACCTCGCGCACGGCGGGGGCGGCCCGGACGCGGTCCAGCGCGCGCCCGACGTCGGCCTCGAGCCGGTCGGCAACGGCCTCGGGCGTGAGCGTGTCATCAGGCATCGTCGGCCTCGTCGGCGTCGGCGCGGCCATCGGACGGCCCGTCGTCGTCCGGCGGCTCCGCGTCGGCGGCGGGTGCGGATTCGGCCTCCCCGGCCTCCTTTTCCGGCGTTTCGGCCTCTTCCGCGGGCTTCTCGGGCGTTTCCGCCTCGTCAGCCTCTTCCCCCGGTTCCTCCCCCTCGGCCTCCGGGGCGACGGGGTCGGCGGCCTGTTCCGCGCCCTCCTCGATCACGTCGACGAGGGCCTTTTCCAAGTCCTGAAGATAACCATCCACGGTCCATGCGATCTCGCGGCCGCCGGCGTGGAGGGTGACCCCCGCGGCGCCCTCGGGCTCCTCCTCGAAAGCCACCTCGGCGTCTTCGGAAAGGTGCCCGTGAACGGCCTTCTGGAGCCGGTCGCGGACCTCGCCGGGCAGGGGCTCGGGCGTGCTGACCACCACGCCGCCCTGGGTGGCCGCCTCGGCGAAGGCCTTCCGCTCGTCCTCGTCCAGTTCGCCCAGCCGCCGGGCCAGGACCTCGGCCACGTGGGCCTGGAGGTCCGCCCCGGCCACGTCTTGCAGGGCTTGGCGGGCGGCGCGCATCGCATGGCGCCCCGCCCGGCGGCGGAGTTCGGCGACCAGGCCTTCGCGGCGGCGGGCGACCTCCCCGCGCCACCGCCTGGAGGCCTCCTGGACCGCCTCGCGGGCCTCCTTCTCGAGCTTCTTGCGGAGCTGGTCGGCCTCGCGGCGGGCCTCGGCGAGCTTCTCGGCGCGGTTCCGGTCGAGGGCGTCGCGCTGCTCCTGGAGCTCGCTGCGGAGCGTCTCGGCCTCCTGCTCCTTCTCCTCGGCCGCCTCGAAGTGCGAGGCGATCTTCTTCTGCCGCGCGTCCAGAGCGTGGATAATCCGCTTGTAGAGCAGCTTCCACAAGATCAGCATCAGGACGACGAAGTTGAGGATTTGCCAGACGAAGGTCGGGATGAGGGTGTCCGGCTCTCCGGCGACGGCGGCGGCCAGGATGGCCCCGAGGGGGTCGAGCATGGCTTACTCCCCCGCAGCGGCCGCGGCGGCGGCGGTCACGTGGTTCCAGAACGGGTTCGCGAAGATCAGGATGATCGAGACCACGAAGCAGTAGATCGCGGTCGATTCGACCATCGCCATGCCCACGAACAGGGTCCGCGTGATGGTGCCGGCCTCGTCGGGCTGCCGCGCAATGGCCGCCAGCGCCTCCGCCAGGCCGCGCGCCTCGCCCAGGGCCGGGCCGATCGAGCCGATGGCGATCGTCAGGCCGCCCACAATGATCGAGACCATGCCCACCAGGGCTTCATCCGACATGGGAGGTTCCTTTCTCTTGCGCCGGGGCCTCGGCCTCAGGCGGGGCCCCGGACGGTTCATCGCTCTCAGAATCGGGCGCCGCCTCGGGCGCGTCGGCGTCCGGCTCGGGCCGGCCCTTAGCCTCGGCGCGCCGCTGCTGCGACTCGCGGGCCGACAGGCCCGACGAGATGTACACCATCGCCAACACCGCGAAGATGTAGGACTGGATCATCCCGAGCAGCAGGCCCAGCATCCGCATCACCGTGGGCAGCAGCACCGGCACCACCACGATCAGCATGCCCACGACCAGGGATCCGGCCAGGACGTTACCGTACAGACGAACCGCCAGGGCCAGCGTCCGCGAGGCCTCGCCGATCAGGTTGAACGGGAGCATTACCGGCGACGGCTGAATGTACTTCTTCAGGTACGCCAGCACCCCGTCGTGGGCGATGCCGAACAGCGGCACCGCCACCAGCACGCACAGGGCCAGCGCCGCCGGCGTCACCCACGAGCTCATCGGCGACTGGTACCCCGGCACGACCTCCAGGAGGCTGCAGACCGCGATCAGCAGGAACAGCGTCCCCACAAAGGGCAGGAACGGGTCGGGGTTGCGGCGGCTGATCTGTCGGATCTCCTGCCGCATGTACGTCACGACCATCTCCAGCAGGAGCTGGAGGCGACTGACCTCGCGGCCGGTCGAGAGGCGGCGTGAGACGACCCAGGAGACGCCGATCAGCAGGGCCATGGCGATCCAGGTGTACACGACCGTCATGTTGAGCAGCACGGGCGTATTGCCCCACTGCCACAGGATGTCGAGGTCGGGGTTATCCATCGGCGGCCTCAGCGGGCTTGGCGTTGCCCGGGTCGGTGTCGGTACCCGCGGGGGCGTCCGGGCGGCGCCCGCGGTCGCTCGGCTCGGGCGCGGGCGGCCGTTCGTGGCCCCAGAGCCGCACCAGCACCATCCGCGTCACCACCATCGCCACGAGGCACGCCACAAGGCGTTGAACGCTGTCGCGGCCGACAAGGAAGATGATCGCGACGGCCACAGCCGTGCGGGCGGCGAAGCTCCCCCACGCCAGCAGCATCGGCCGCCGCGACGCCGCCAGCCGCCGCACCGTCCAGTAGAGCCCGCCGAAGTAGAACAGGCCCACGGCCGCCCCCGCAATGGCCGCCAGGGCCAACTGCCACGGCGATTCCCACTGGAAAGCGATCGGCACGGGCGTCCCCTCGTCAGTCCTCGCGTCCGCTCTCGCGGCGGACCCAGTACCAAGCGTTCAGGCAGCCGGCGGCCACGCCGAGGACGATGCCCACCAGCGTCCACGACGGCTGCCCCGGCCACGTCGCGTCGGCCCACGTGCCCAGCCAGAGGCCGAGCACCGTCGGCAGCGCCACGGCCCAGCCGACGAGGCCGAACATCCCCGCGTAAAAGAGGGGCCCGCGCTCGCGCTCCCGGCGGCCTTTGATCTTCCGGGCCTCCTTGCGGGCCACGCGGCCGAGAAGCGACGTCGCCTCCCGCTCCCGCTCCTCGTCAAGGTTGCTGGCCATGCTCGAGCTCGATGAACCGGTCCAGGAACGTGGCCTCGATCTTCCGCAGGGCGCGGCGCGCGGTCTCCTCACGCTCGCTGCGCTTCGTGAACTCCTCCGCCACGGCCTCGCGCAGCGATCCCAGCTCCTCGCCGCGGACCCCCTGGCGGACCGACACAAACACCTCGTCGCCGCGCTTCACGAGCACGCCGTCTCCGACGGCCAGGAACCGCTCATCTCCGCCCGGCGCGACGTAGCCCAGCAGCCCCGGCACAAGGACGGTCGTGAAGTCCTGATGGCGCGGCAGGAGCGTCATGGCTCCGTCATCCGCCTCGACGCTGACGCGGGTGACGTCGGCCGCCAGGAGGACGCCGCTCGGAATCAGGACACGGAGCTTCACGCGGAGGCCTCCTTGCCGTCCTTGGCCTCGGGTTCGCCGGTTTCGTCCGCCTCACTGCCCTCCTCGGCCTTCTCGGACGGCTCGGCGTCCTTGTCGGACTTGGTCTCGCGGCCGGCCTTGGCCGTGGCCTCGTCGATGCCGCCGATCATGTAGAACGCCCGCTCCGGCAGGTCCGAGAGCTCGTCCGAGAGGATCCGCTCGCATCCCGCCAGCGCGTCCTCCAGGCGGACCACCTTGCCCTCGTGGCCCGTGAACGACTCGGTCACCGTGAAAGGCTGGGTCAGGAACCGTTCCAGCCGCCGGGCCCGGTAAACGGTCCGCTGGTCGTCCTGCGAGAGTTCCTCCAGGCCGAGCATCGCGATGATGTCCTTCAGGTCCTCGTACTCCTGGAGCGTTCGCCGCACGGCCCGGGCCACGCGGTAGTGCCGCTCGCCGACGATGACCGGCGTCAGCATCTTCGACTCCGAGCGGAGCGGGTCGATCGCCGGGTACAGACCCTGGCTGGCCCGGTCGCGCGACAGGACCACCGAGGCCGAGAGGTGGCCGAAGGTGTGGACCACCGCCGGGTCGGTGAAGTCATCGGCCGGCACGTAGACCGCCTGGATGCTCGTGATCGACCCCGACAGGGTGCTGGAGATCCGCTCTTCGAGGGCGGCAAGTTCGGACCCGAGCGTCGGCTGATAGCCCATGCGGCTGGGGAGTTGGCCCATCAGGCCCGAGACCTCCGAGCCCGACTGGACGAACCGGAAGATGTTGTCCATGAGCATCAGGACGTCCTGACGGGCGTCGTCGCGGAACCATTCGGCCATCGTCAGGGCCGTATGACCGACACGGAACCGGGCGCCGGGCTGCTCGTTCATCTGGCCGAAGACCATGACCGTCGAGTCGAGGACATCGGCCTCCTTGATCTCGCGGTAGAGTTCCTCGGCCTCGCGGCTGCGCTCGCCGATACCACAGAACAGGCTGACGCCTTCATACTCGCCCACCATGTTGTGGATCATTTCCATGATGAGCACGGTCTTGCCGACCCCGGCGCCCCCGAAAAGCCCGGCCTTGCCGCCCTGCTCCAGCGGAGCGAGCACGTCGATGGCCTTGATGCCCGTGGCGAAGACCTTGCGGCCGGCAACGCGGCGGGCAAGCGGTACGGGGGACTGGTGGATCGGCCGGGTCTCGCCCGTGTCCACGGCGTCGCCCCCGTCCACCGTCTCGCCGAAAACGTTGAACATGCGGCCCAGAACGTCCTTGCCGACGGGGACCGCGATCGGCCCGCCCTGGTCCTCAATCGCGTCCCCTCGCGCGATGCCCTGGGTGGGCGTCAGCGCGATGGCCCGGACGGTCCGGTCGTCGAGGTGGGCAAGGACCTCCATGCGGATGGCCCCCTCCGGGCCCGTACGGAGTTCACTGTAGACCGCCGGCACGGGCGGCTCGAAGGCCGCGTCGATGACGCTCCCGCGGACTGAGACCACGGTCCCGGTACGCCGGGCGGCTTGGGTATCGGGGGTGGCGGTCACGCGGCGGTCCTCTCTCCGGGGCGAGGTCCATTAAACCAGACCGGCGGCGCGAGGGCAACCGTCTTGGGAACAGCAGGGGTGGGGGACGCCGGCGCGAGCCGGTGGCAACGCTCGCCCGCGCGTCACCGGACGCTGGTGGGCGCTAGAGGACTCGAACCTCTGACCTCGTCCTTGTAAGGGACACGCTCTAGCCAACTGAGCTAAGCGCCCACGCGTGCGGCGGGGCAGTATACCCGACGGGGGCCGCCGGGGGCAAGATTCGCACCGCACCGGACGCCAAAGGCGCCGGTCCCGACGCCCCGGCCGCGTGTTCAAGAGGGCGGTCGGGCCGCGGCGGCCGGCCCCGCCGGTCGGGATAGGAATGGCTTGTTTGACGCCGCCGGCAACCGTATAGACCAAGGGACGACGCGCTAACCCCCGGAGTAGCCATGCTCAACACGACACGCACGCAAATCCTGGCCGCCGGCCTGGTGCTGGCGGCCCCGCTCCTGGCTTGCGGCCAGGATGCTGCCGAACCCGCCCCCGGCGCCCCCGCGTCCGGCACAGGCGGCGGACCGACCGTCACCTACGAGGGCCGCGAGATGTCCCTGAAGGCCCTCCACGAGCTCTACGTCGAGAACCGGGCCCAGATGGAGGCCCTCGTCGCCCAAGGCAAACAGGCCCAGGACAAGGTCCTCGCCGTCGCCGCCGACCTCCAGACGGTCCAGAACCAGCAGAGCCAGAAACAGGCCCCCATCGAGAAGGAACTGGTCCTGGCGCGGAACAAGATGCGTGCGGCCGCCTCGGCGCTCCGCCGCCTGAGGCCGCCCACCAAGCCCGGCCTCCTCAAGATACCGCCCAAACCGGGCCGCAGCGCCTTCTACGACCGCGATGACTACGAGGAGGCCCTCGACCGCTGGGAGGACCAGGCCGAGCGGGTCGAGAAGGAGAACGAGAAGCGCAAGAAACAGTACGAGCAGGACAAGGAGAAGTACGAGTCCGGCAAACGCGAGGCCGAGCAGGAGATGGCCAAGTGCGAGCAGGAGATCGCCGCCCGCCAGGAGCAGATCGACGCCATCGAGAAGGACTTCGACGTCCTGAAGGCGCCCCACATCGAGAAACAGCGGGCGGCCATCGAGGAGAAGGAGTCGCTCGCCCGGCGTGCCCAGGCCCTGATTGTCCGCGAACAGGAGATGGCCAAGGCCTTCCGATCCGTGCCGCGCGCCGCCTGCTGGAGGCTTGGTATCGTCGAGTGGGACGGGCGGTTCCGCCGGATCGAGGACCTGCAGGCCCACTACGAGCGGATCCAAGGGGAGGTCGACCGCGTCCGCAAAGAACTCGAAGCCTCGGCCGAGCGATCCGGCACCGCGTTCCCCGAGGACTGGCGGCATCCGCAACAGGACGAGATGGACCGCCTGAAAGCCCTGCTGGACGAGGCCAAAGCCATCGCGTCGCCCTGACGCACCCGTGAGGAGGCCGTGCCATGGTCGCGGGCCTGGCCGTGTGGCTGCTCGCCCTGGTCGGCCCGACCGCGCCGGTTCCCCTGCCCTCGCCGGACGTCGCGGACGCCTACTTGGCCCGGCGGGACAAGGCCGTCCACTTGGAGGCCGGCGAGTGCCGGTATCGCGGCGAGTGGGTGCCCGTCGCCCGCGTCTTCGAAGCCTATGCCGACGCGCGGCTGCGCGAGACGTCGCTCCGCGAGCACGCCCGGCCCCTTGACGGGCTGCTCAGGGCCAACAGGGACCGCATCGCGCGGCTTCAGGCACAGTGGCGGGCCGCCGACCACCGCCTGCGCAGCCGCCTGGAAACGGTCGAGGCGGACCTGCGGCACGCCGAGAACGTCATCGACACCGGCGCGCGCGGACCAGAATTGCTTGCGCCGCCTGGAGCCCCGGCCGAGGGCGCCGGGGCGGCCGCGGTGGCGAACTGCGAGCGCCGCCGCGCCTTTGTCCAGGCCGAGATTGCCAGCGTGGTAGCGGCCCGCGCCGCCCCCCAAGCCACCGCCGCCGCCGACGCCGCCCCCGGTTCCGATTGACCTCGCCCCCGAGTCTGCTATGGTGGCCGCTGAGGCGCGCCGCCCGCGCGGCCGCAGGTCCCACAAATCACGGAAAGGACGCACATGACGCTTCAGGGCACGGGCGAGGAATGGCGGGCCATGAACGGGCCGGGCGGCACCTATGAGCCCGGCAAGGACGACGCGGTCGTCGCCGAGGCCAAGGCCCGGATCGAGCAGATCCGCAAGCGCGACGTCGAACTGCGTCTGGTCGACCGCCAGGGCAAGCCCCTGGCCGAGACGCCCGTCGAGGTGGTGCAGACGCGGCAGGCGTTCCCGTTCGGCTCGAATTGCTGGCAACTCGACACCCTCTACCGCCTCGGCCAGTGGGAGGGCGACAAGGCCCGGTACTGGCGGCACCGGTTCGAGGAGGTCTTCGAGGCCGCCAACGCCCAGTGCTACTGGACCGAGCGGCCCCGCAACGACGGCCCCAAGTGCGAGGACCTCCAGGGCGAGCCGCAAGTCGAGGGGTTCGCGAAGGTCGTCGACTGGGCGGCCGCGGCGGGGCTCGTGGTCAAGGGCCATCCCCTGTTCTGGTCCATCCAGAAGTGCGTGCCGGACTGGGTCATGCGGTATCCGTACGAGACGCGGATGGTCTTCGTCGAGGCCCGCGTGCGGAGCCTGGTGGCCCGGTTTCGCGGCAAGGTCACGCAGTGGGACGCGATCAACGAGGCGATGTGGGAACCCACGTTCCGCAACCTCCCGCACCGCCATTGGCCGCACATCGACCCCATCCCCGAGATCGCCGACTACATCGAGCCGGTCCTCCGCTGGGCCCGCGACGAGGACCCGGACGCCTGCTACGTGGTCAACGATTACGGGATGGAGCAGGACAAGCGCGACTCGCATCTCACGACGAAGGACGGCGAGCCCGTGACGGCGGCGTCGCAGCGGGTGCGGTTCCTGGAGCTCGCGCGGACGCTGTGGGAGCGCGGCACACCGCCCGACGCCCTGGGCATGCAGGCCCACACGGGCGGGTGGCAGAGCCACGCCTCGCAGGTGGCCGTCTACGACGAAATGCAGACTTCCGGCCTGCCGATCCACATCACCGAGTTCTGGGCCCGGACGCGGGACCTCGTCGAGGCCGGCATGCCCGCGGACGAGGCCGACGCCGTCCAGGCCGACTACGTGGCCGACTACCTGACCGTGGCGTTCGGGCACCCGGGGGTCGAGGCGTTCTACTTCTGGGGCTGGGACG
Organism: uncultured Anaerolineales bacterium; assembly: GCA_964397995.1. Classification (GTDB taxonomy): domain Bacteria; phylum Planctomycetota; class Phycisphaerae; order FEN-1346; family FEN-1346; genus CAYNLG01. Next base: position 16,134 of record CAYNLG010000054.1, on the reverse strand, counting down.
GCGTCCAGTGGCTGGACGACCTCAAGAGCGGCCACGCGCTTCGCCCGGTCTTCCATCGCGTGAAGCGGCTTTTCAAGGAGGAGTGGCTGACGCGGGACACGCTGACGACCGACTCGGACGGCGTCGCCCGGTTCCGCGGCTTCTTCGGGGACTACCGGCTGCGGCACGCCTTGACCGAGGGCACGCGGACAGGCGTGGCGTTCGCGGTGTCGCCGGGGGCGGCCATGCCGCTCACGCTGACGGCCCCGCTGGTGCGGCGGCCGGCGTAGGCGGCGCTCAAAGCCCGGCGCGACCGAGGCCTTCCTGGGCTGGCGGTCTGGTCGACGGCTCAATCCGGTGGCCTGCGGGAAAAAGGACCGCCCCAACGGTCGGCCTGACGCGTTCAAAGTGCAGCCGGTGTCGCGTGTCTCCGACAGCGGGGCCGCCCGCTGTCCCGGCTGCGAACCAGAGGACGTCACAAACCGTCCAAACAAGGAGGAGTTCTTGATGGCCAGTGCGGAGCGGCGTCAGGGCGAGCGCGTCCCCAGCCTGACACGGCTCATTCCGCCGGCCCTGGCGGCGGCCGCGCTGCTGCTTGGGGCGCCCACGCTCGAGGCGGACCAGGAGACGGCAGCTCACGCCTGGCAGGTCGATCCCGCCCAGTTGAGGGAGGCGTGGGAGGACGAGTACGCCAATCTCACGTGGCACATCGAGCATCTCGCGAACCAAACGCCCCACCGTCGCCGTCGGCTCCAGGCCGAGGTCCACCACGAGCAGGCGCTGGTTCACCCGACGGACGCGGATCCGCTCGACATCATCCTTCGCCGCACGCGGGCTTTGGCGTCGTATCTGACCCCCAAGGTATCCGAGAAGTTGGCGGCCCCCAAGGCAGAGCTGGAGCGCCTTGCGAAGGCGGCCGAAGGGGCGTCGAAGGACGAGCGACGGGCCCTTTACTTCAAGGCCCGCGAGGTCCAGCGCCGCCTCGCGCTGACCAACCCGCTCCTCGACTTCGACAAGGTCCTGTGCAACCGGCTTCTCGTCGAGGGCGGTGCGCACATGTGCACCCAGTACCTGAAGGGCTCGCGCCATGACCAGATCGTCGTCGTATCGGCCCCGTTCGCCAGGGAGACGTCGGCCACGAATCTGCTGGCCGACGCCGTCTGCGAGAACGGGGAGCACGAAGGCCGGACCTTGCCGCCCGGCGCCTTCCTGCAACCGGATCTCGATTTCGACGGGCGGCGGATCGCCTTCGCCTACGAACGGAACATCTACGTCGCGAGCGTCGACGGCACGGGGCTGCGGCAACTGACGTTCGAGGGGAAGGACTGGGACCCGTGCTGGCTGCCGAACGGGCGGCTCGTGTTCGTGTCTCTGCGGCGTGGCGGGAGCGGACGCTGCCACACCAAGCCCACCTTCACCCTGTACGGGATGAAGGCCGACGGGACGGACCTGTTCCCGATCAGCTACCACGAGACCAACGAGTGGCACCCGAGCGTGGATAACGAGGGGATGCTGGTCTACTCGCGGTGGGACTACGTCGACCGCGATTCCGACATCGCCCATCACATCTGGTTCTGCTATCCGGACGGCCGCAACCCCCGGGGACCGCACGGCAACTACCCGCATCCGCTGACGACGATCCCGGAGGTGCCGTGGTACGACCGCCCCCGGGCCGGACGGGAGAGCCGGCCGTGGATGGAGATGAACATCCGGGCGATTCCCGGCTCGCCCCTCTACATCGGCACCGCTGCGCCGCACCACGGCCGGGCGTTCGGCTCGCTGGTGATGATCGACCCGTCGATCGAAGACGACAACATCATGTCCCAGCTCAGGCGGATCACGCCCGAGGCCCCGTTCCCGGAGGCCGAGGTGCACGGCTTGGCGGGGCCCTACGGGCCGGCCTGGCCGCTCAGCGAGGCCGTGTACCTGTGCGGGTGGGACCCGCGAGCCTTCCCCACGTACTGGGACATCAGCTCGAAACGCGACCGCAAGACGGGGGAGGTCACGAGGCAGTATTACGGCCGCAAGAAGAAACGATACCCGCAGGCGATGGACCTGTACCTGCTGGACAAGTTCGGCAACGCCGTCTTCCTGTTCGGCTTCGGGGACGGGACGTCGTGCGTCGACCCGATGCCGCTCCGTCCCCGTGCCGCGCCTCCCGCCATTCCCACGGCCACGTGGCAAGGCGAGCGCCGGGCGACCGACGGGCACAGACGGGCCACCATCTCCATCGCGGACATGTACCTGGCGGACATGCCCTGGCCGAAAGACACGTCCATCGAGCGGCTTCGGATCGTCCAGGTATTCCCGTGTTGCGAGAGCGTCGGCGCACCCAGAACGTCAGCCGGCGAGGGGTCGAACGTCCGCATGTCGCTCGGGACGGTCCCGGTCGAAGACGACGGCAGCGTGTACTTCCAGGCCCCCGTAGCCAAGGCCATCTACTTCCAGGCCCTGGACGCGGACGGCGTGGCGGTGCACTCCATGCGCTCCTGCACCTTCGTGCATCCGGGCGAGAACCTGTCCTGCGTGGGTTGCCACGAGCCGACCGGCTCAGCCCCGCCGCCGGGAAGCCAACCGAAGGCCTTCACGCGGCCCCCGTCCATGCCGAAGCCGGAGGTGCTCGGCCTCGAGCCGATCAGTTACTATCGCCACATCAAGCCTGTCTTCGAGAAGAGCTGCCTGCCCTGCCATCGCAAGACCGGCAAGGGCCTGCAGGACATGAGCTACAACGCGCTCGCCAGACGCGGCAAGGCCTACCACGAGCTGCGGAAGCAGCATGAGAAGACGGGCGGTCCTCGCCTGCTCTTCTACTTCCACGGGACCGGCAACGGGGCCATCGGCGACACGTACGCGGGGGGATCGCGGACGATACCGGGGTACGTCGGAGCCCGCTTCTCAAGACTGGGCCGCACGCTTCTGACGACCCACCGCGACAAGGTGCCCGACGAGGCCGTCCGGGCCATCACCCTGTGGCTGGACCTGAACTCGCATGAGTACGGGTCCTACGGCCGCACGCACCACGACCGGGAACGGCAGGGCGAGTTGATCTGGCCGAAGTACGACGCCACCGCGGACAATCCCCAAGGCATCGAACTCGACCGCCCGATCCCGCACGGCCATGGGGCCCCGCCCGGCGGGGGCGCGGAGTGACGATGCGGCGCGGCGGCGCCGGGCCGGCGGCCGGCGTGGATGTCGGCCTGACATGCGGTGTCTGGCTCAGGGGTCGGGCAGGCGGGCTTTCCAGGCGGGAATGACCTCCGCGCGGAGGAAGGCGAGGCGCCTGAGCAAGGCGCGGGCGTTGGCTTCGGTCGGCTGGGCCGCAACGGCGAAGACGTCGTCCAGGGGGCGGCTGGCGAGCACCGCCTCAGTCCACGCCTCCATCGGTTCGCAATATGCCTCCAGAGCCTCGACCGGGTCGGAGCCCTCGTCGACGACGAAGTAGGCCGACGGCAGGTCCCCGACGACAACCCACAGCCACGGGTCGGTGCCTCCTGCGGGCGCGCGGAACCGGACGAGGAAGAAGGCCACGACGCCCCCCACGGCGGCGCCCCGGCCCACGTACATCGAACCTCTGCCTGTATGTACGGTTCTCATGTCCCGTTCCGCGGCGCCGGCCGGGGCGGTGCTGCCTCGGCGCTTGACACCCGCGGAGGCCCCCCGTATCTTCACCCTCTCCGCCGGGGGTGGGCTGCGCACACCAGGGAACGAGGGCACGATGAAGACCGCGGGCATCGCTGTCATCGGGTTCGGTACCGTCGGCTCCGGCGTGGTCAAACTCCTCCTCGAGGACGCCGACCTCGTCGCCGAGGCGGCCGGCGTGCGCCTCGAGCTCCGTCACGTCTGCGACGTCGATCTGCAGCGCGAGCGGCCCGTCACGCCGCCGCCGGACCTGCTGACCGGCGACCTGGAGCGGGTCCTCGCCGACGAGGCCACCCACGTCGCCATCGAGACCATCGGCGGCACGACCGTGGCCGTCGACGTGATGAAGCGGTGCCTGGCGGCCGGGAAGGACGTGGTGACGGCCAACAAAGCCGCCCTGGCCGAGCGCGGCGAAGAGCTGCTCGCCGCCGCGCGGGACGCCGGGCGGAGCATCAGCTTCGAGGCCTCCTGTGCCGCCGGCATCCCCGTCATCCGGGCGATTCGTGACGGCCTGATCGCCAACCGCATCACGGCCCTGACGGGCATCCTGAACGGGACCTGTAACTACATCCTGAGCCAGATGACCGCCACCGGGGCCGCCTACGACGACGCCCTGGCCGAGGCCCAGGCCAAGGGCTACGCCGAGCCGGACCCGACGTTGGACGTGACGGGCGACGACGCCGGCCACAAGCTCGCCATCCTGGCGGGCCTGGCGTTCGGGGCGGCCATCACCTTCGACGACGTGTACGTCGAAGGCATCGCGGGCCTCGCCCCGGCCGACATCCGCTTCGGCGACCAGCTCGGCTACACCCTGAAGCTGCTGGCGATCGCCCGGGCCGATGACGGCGGCGTCAGCCTGCGGGTCCACCCGACCTTCGTGCCGCACGCGAGCCCCCTGGCCACTGTCGGCGGGGCGAACAACGCCGTCCTCGTGACGGGCCACGCCGTGGGCGACACGCTGTACTACGGCCCCGGCGCGGGCATGATGCCCACGGCCTCGAGCATCGTCGCCGACTGCGTCGATGCCGCCCTCGGCCGCGCCCGCACCACCTTCGCCCACGTCGCGTACCTGGCGGGCCGGCACCGCGCGCTTGCCGTCCGCCCGATGGACGAGGTCGAGACGCGGTACTACCTGCGGCTGGAGGTGGCCGACCAGCCGGGCGTGCTGGCCCAAGTGGCGGGCCTCCTGGCCAACGTCGACATCAGCATCGCCTCGGTCCTCCAGTACGAGTCGCGGGACCCGGCCCACGTGCCGCTCGTCATCACCACCCACACCGCCCGCGAAGGCAACATGGCCCGGGCGATGGACACCATCCGGGCGCTGCCCGCCCTGCGCGGCCAGGCGGTCCGCATCCGCATGCTCGAGGAGGAGGGCGCGGCGTGAAGTACGCCATCGTCATCCCGGACGGCGCCGCCGACCGGCCGCACGACAGCCTCGGCGGCCACACGGCCCTGGAGGTCGCCCACACGCCGGCGATGGACCGCATCGCCCGCGAGGGCCGCCTCGGCCTCGTGCGCTTCTGCCCCGAGGGCATGCACCCCGGGAGCGACGTCTGCATCCTCAGCCTCGTCGGCTACAACCCGCGCACGTGCTACACCGGGCGGGCGCCGCTGGAGGCCGTTGCCCAGGGCATCGCTCTGGACCCCGAGGACTGGGTCTTCCGGACGAACCTCGTGACGGTGGCCGATGGCGAGATGGTCGACTACGCCGCCGGGCATATCACGACGCAAGAGGCCCGCGTCCTGGTCGAGGCCCTGCAGGAGGCCCTCGGCTCCGACGCCTGCCGCTTTTATGGCGGCGTGGGGTACCGGCACCTGCTGGTCGTCAAGGGCGAGACCTTCAAGGTCGTCACCACCCCGCCGCACGACATCCTCGGCGAGCCCGTCAAGGGCCATCTCCCGCGCGGCAAGAACGCCAAGCGCCTGCTCCAGCTCATGGAGGCGTCGCGAGAGGTGCTGGCCGAGCACCCGGTGAACCAGGTGCGGCGGGACCTGGGGGAGAACGCGGCCACGCAGATCTGGTTCTGGGGCGAGGGCCGCAAGCCCGCCCTGGAGCCCTTCCGCAGGCGCTGGGGCCTGACGGGGGCGGCCATCACGGCCGTGGACCTGGTCCGGGGCATCGCGAAGCTCGCTGGCTGGCAGGTCCTCGAAGTCGAGGGCGCGACCGGCTACTACGATACGAACTACGCTGGCAAGGGCGAGGCGGCGATCTCGGCCCTGGACGACTTCGACCTTGTGGTGGTGCATGTCGAATCGACCGACGAGGCCGGCCACAACGGCGACGGCGGCGAGAAGGTGCGCGGCCTGGAGGCGATCGACCGCGACATCGTTGGGCCGCTCGTGGAGGCGATGGCGGCCCGGGGCAACCCGTGGCGGATCCTCGTCACCCCGGACCACCCGACGCCGCTTGACACCCGCACCCACGACGCCGGGCCTGTGCCCTTCGCGATGATGGGCGAGGGCCTGGAGCCGCTCCGCGAGGGGGGCGAGCTGACCGAGGCGGCCGCCGAGGAGACCGGCTTCCGCGTCGACTACGGGCACGAACTGATGGAGTACTTCCTGAAACGGTAGGACGGGCTATGGGCAAAGTCGTCATGAAGTTCGGCGGGACCAGCGTGGCCTCCGCCGACCTCATCCGCCGCGCCGCCGACCGCGCCATCCGCGCCAAGGACGAGGGCCACGACGTCCTCGTCGTGGTCTCGGCCATGGGCAAAACCACGGACCAGTTGGTGGCGCTCGCGGCGGAGATCACGGACCGGCCGAACCCGCGCGAGATGGACCAGCTCATCTCGACTGGCGAGCAGATCTCGATCGCCCTGATGGCCATGGCCCTGCACGCCGCCGGCCACCCGGCCATCAGCTTCACGGGCGGCCAGGTGGGCCTCGTGACCGATTCGGTCCACACCAAGGCCCGCATTCAGAGCGTGGACGCCGAGCGGATCCAGAACGAGTTCGACCGCGGCCACGTCGTCATCGTGGCGGGGTTCCAGGGCGTGGACGCGAACCGGAACGTGACGACGCTGGGCCGCGGCGGGAGCGACACGACGGCCGTCGCCCTGGCCGCCGTCATCGGCGCCGACGTCTGCGAGATCTACACCGACGTCGAGGGAGTGTACACGGCCGACCCGCGGAAGGTGCCGACCGCCCGGAAGCTCGACCGCATCGCCTACGACGAAATGCTGGAACTCGCGAGCCTCGGCGCCGGCGTCATGCACAGCCGCGCCGTCGAGTTCGGCAAGAAATACGACCTGCCCATCCACGTCCGGTCGAGCCTGACCGACGCGCCGGGCACCCTGATAGTCGAGGAGGCCAAGCCGATGGAAGAGATCGCCGTGCGCGGCGCCGCCCTGACGACCGACCTGGCAAAGATCACGCTCCGCAACGTCCCGGACCAGCCGGGGGTGGCGGCCCGGATCTTCCACGAACTGGCCGCCGCCAACGTCGTTGTCGACGACATCATCCAGAATGTCAGCATCGAGGGCCAGACCGACGTCAGCTTCACCGTCGCCGAGGGCGACCTCGCGGGCGCCGTCGACGCCTGCAAGCGCCTTTCGGAGGCTCTCGGGGGCGGCGAAGTGCTGACCGACGACCAAGTCGCCAAGGTCAGCATCGTCGGCGTCGGCATGCGGACGCACACCGGCGTCGCGGAGCGGATGTTCAAGGCCCTCGCCGACGCCAAGGTCAACATCCAGACGATCTCCACCAGCGAGATCAAGATCTCCTGCATCATCGACCGCCAAGCCGCCGAGGCCGCCCTCCGCGTCGTCCACGACGCCTTCGGCCTCGGCACCGAGGCCGCCTGAGCCCGGGAGCGCCCCATGCCCCGCACGACGCCCGACCCCGATGCCGGGGCGCGGACCGCGGGGCCGTGGCTCGTCCTGGCCCTGGCCGTCTCGTGGGTGGCCGTCTGGAGCACGGCCGCGTACCTGGTGACGCCGAAACGGCTGGAACGCGTCGCGGTGGTGCCCAAGGCCGGCCGCCCCGGCTACGCGGTCGTCGCCGAGACCCGCGTCCCGTGGGCCCTGCGCCTGGAAGACGGGCGGACGGTGCGGCCGGCAGACCTGGCCGCCCCCGCGACGCTGGACGCCGCCGACGCGGTGCAGGCCGCCGTCGAGTCCCTGCTGGAGGCGTGCGGGCAACGGGTGTACGTCGAGCCCGTCCCGGCGGCGGTCGAGACGAACGGCACGGGCCTGGCGGCCCTGGTCTGGCTGCCTCCCGCGGGGGGCGCCGCGGCGCGGTGGTACCCGCACCCTGAGATGACGCTGCTCGCGGCCGAGCTCGTGGGGCGGGGCCTCGCACGCGTGGCCGACGACGGGCCGGGCCTCTATCGCGAGGAACTCGCGATGGTGGAGCACGAGGCGCGGCGGCACGGGCGAGGCCTGTGGGGGGCGTCCGCTCGCCCGACGGCCGACCCCGCCGCCGGGGCCGATTCCGAAAGCCGTTGACCCTCCCGCACAGGCCGACCTATAATCGGCGAAGCCGTTTCGGACGACAGGAGGCCCCCGTGGCGGACACACCCACGCCGGAACAGGTCGAGGCCTACCGGCAGGAAATCCTGAAGCGCATCGAGGCCCACGTTCAGGAAACCGAGTATGTCCTGAACCCGAACGAGAAGGCCGTTGAGGCGCTCGTCGGCGGCCTGATCCGCCGCAAGGTGGAGCACGGCAACTACTACTGCCCCTGCCGCGTGGTGACCGGCGACCCGGCACAGGACGCCGCCAACGTGTGCCCGTGCGAAACGCACGAGGCGGAGATCGCGGCGAGCGGCAAGTGCCACTGCGCCTTGTTCTTCGCCGCCGACGCCGTCTGACCTGGACCCAAGCCCGCCGGGCACGGACCCGGAACGAACGCAGAGAGGAGATCGGAGATGGCCGAGAACGTGCTGGAACTGACCGACGCGACCTTCGCCCAGGAGATCGAAGACGGCGATGGTGTGGCCCTGGTGGACTTCTGGGCCGAGTGGTGCCCCCCCTGCCGCATGGTCGCCCCCACCGTCGAGGAACTCGCCGGCGAGTACGCCGGCAAGGCCAAGATCGCCAAGCTCGACACCGACGCCAACCGCGACACGGCCGCCAAGTTCGGTGTGACGGCCATCCCGACGCTCATCGTCTTCAAGGGCGGCGAGCCGGCCCAGCGGTTCACGGGCGTGACGAGCAAGGACGACCTCAAGGCCGCCCTCGACAAGGCCCTCGCGTAGCCTTTCGCGGCGCGTGCCATCCCACGGCGCCCGGGGCCGCCCGCGCGGCGGCCGGCGGCGCCTCGATGGCGCGCGCCGTTTCTCTATCCGGAAAGAGGGGAAGTGCGGCCGAGGGCGGCGGAGCGGCTCAGGCTTCGCCGTCGCCCGGGACCGCGCAGCGTTCCGGCCCCCACGGGCGGGGCGCCGGGCTCCTCAGATAGGCGTCCATGTCACGGGCCGCACGCTGGCCGGCGCCCATGGCGCTGATGACCGTCGCGGCGCCTGTCACGATGTCGCCGCCCGCCCAGACCCGCTCGCGGGTGGTGCGGCCGATGGCCTCGTCGGCAACAATGCACCCCCACCGGTTGGTCTCCAGGCCCGGCGTCGAGCTCGGGATGATCGGGTTCGACCGGTTCCCGATGGCCATCACGACCACGTCCACGGAAATCTCGAACTCGCTGCCCTCGATGGGCACGGGCCGGCGGCGGCCGGAGGCGTCGGGCTCGCCCAACTCCATCCGCAGGCACTCGATGGCCCTCACGCGGCCGCGCTCGTCGCCCAGAATCTGCGTCGGATTCGTCAGGAGCTGGAGGTCGATGCCCTCTTCCTCGGCGTGGTGAATCTCGGCCGCCCGGGCGGGCATCTCCTGGCGGCTGCGGCGGTAAACGATGCTGACCTTCTCGGCGCCGAACCGCAGCGCCGAGCGGGCCGAGTCCATGGCCACGTTCCCGCCGCCGACGACGGCGACCCGGCGGCCCTCGATGGGCGGCGTGTCATACTCAGGGAACCGGAACGCCGTCATCAGGTTCGCCCGCGTCAGGTACTCGTTGGCCGAGTAGACGCCGACCAGGTTCTCGCCCGGAATACCCATGAACATCGGCAACCCCGCACCGGTGGCGATGAAGACCGCGTCGAACGCCTCGAGCAGGTCGTCAATCGAGTCGGCCTTGCCGATGACCGCGTCGTAGCACAACGCCACGCCGCGCGACTCCAGCCGCTGGACCTCGTCCTGGACGATGGCCTTGGGGAGGCGGAACTCGGGAATGCCGTAGATGAGCACGCCGCCCGGCTTGTGGAACGCCTCGAAAACCGTCACCGCGTGGCCGCGCGTCGCCAGTTCGCCCGCGCAGGTGATGCCGGCCGGGCCGGAGCCGACGACCGCCACGCGGAAGCCCGACGCCTCGGGCCGCGGCGGCGCGGGGCACGAGCCGTGCTGGCGTTTCCAGTCGGCGGCGAAGCGCTCCAGGTTGCCGATGGCGACGGGCTCGCCCTTGCGCCCGAGAACGCACTCGGCCTCGCACTGGGTCTCCTGCGGGCACACGCGGCCGCACACCGCCGGCAGGGCGTTGACGGTCAGGATGTGGTCGGCGGCTTCCTCGAACCGGCCCTCGGCCACGAGCTTGACAAACCCCGGGATGTCGACGCCCACAGGGCAGCCCGTGACGCAAAGGGGCTTCTTGCAGACAAGGCAGCGGGAGGCCTCGCGGCGCGCGGCGGCCTCGTCGTAGCCGTGGGGCACTTCGTCGAAGTTCCGCGCCCGGTCCTCGGGGGCCTGTTCCGGCATCGCCTGCCGCGGCGGGCGCTCGGGTTTCTTCGCCATCGTGGGGTCCGTCAATGGGCGTGCGTGTGGGCGCGCGTGTGCGGGTCGGTCCGCTCCAGCGACTCGACCTCCTCCCGGGCGTACGCCGCCCGCCGCGCGAACAACTCGTCCCAGTCGACCGCGTGCGCGTCGAAGAACGGCCCGTCCACGCAGGCGAACTTCGTTTCGCCGCCGACACTGACGCGGCAGGCGCCGCACATACCGGTACCGTCGACCATGATCGGGTTCAGCGCCGCCTCGGTCACGACGCCGTGCGGCTTGGTCTCGCGGGCCGTCAGCATCATCATGAACGGACAGCCCACGACGATCACCCGGTCGATCCGCTCGCCAGCCTTCAGGCGCCGGCCGAGCTCGTCCAGGGCATGGCCCTTGACGCCCTCGGAGCCGTCGATCGTCGTCTGGACGACCTCGTCGGCGGCCTCGCCGAGGACGTCGGCGTAGTAGTGCATGTACGAGCCGCGTGCCTCGACCAGGGCCACGACCCGATTGCCGGCCGCCCGCATCGCCTTCGCGATGCAGACGATGGCCCCGATGCCGTAACACCCGGCCACCAGGGCGACCTTGCCGTACGCCTCAACCGCCAGGGGCACGCCCAGCGGCCCGGCCAGCGAGGCCAGGTCATCGCCGGCCTCCATCAGGGCGACCTTGCTGCTTGAGCGGCCGACTTCGATAACCACCAAGGTGATGGTCCCGGCCTTGGCATCCCAGTCTGACAGGGTGAACGGGACGCGCTCGGCCTTGTCGTCGGCCATGAGGATGACGAACTGGCCGGCCCGGGCCTTCCGGGCGATGCCGGGGGCCTCGACGACCAGTTCGTGGATGTTCGGGGCGATCTGCCGTTTCTCGACGATCTTCGCCACGTCGGTTCCGCCTTCGTTACGTGTCGTCGCTCGGGGCCGGGGCCGGCTCGCGCGGCGCGAGGTGCGCCAGGCCCGTCACCACGTCCTCGATCCGGTGGCCGCGGTGCATGAGCCGCCGCGCGCGGGGGTCGGCCGCCGCGGGCGGCATCTCCGTGCGGCCGGTGTCCAGAACGGCCGCGGGCCCGTTGAGTTCCTTCTCGACCGCGCGCACCTCGGCGTACGCGAAGCCCTCGGCCCCCATGGCGGAGGCCAGGGCGGCCGCGATCCGCCAGTCCGGCCGCGCTATGCCCGGCGGGTCGCATGCCTTGACGAGGGACCGCACCGTGCCCCGGCCGTCCACGACCGTGCCGCTGGTCTCCGGCCCGACCGCCGCCGGGAAGACGGCGTCGGCATGCTCGGAAAGCGGCGAGGGGTAGATGTCCTGCACAACGAGCAGGTCCAGCTGTTCCGCCTCGGTCGGGTCGACGAGCGCCCCGCAGACGAGGGCCGCCGTCACGCCCGCCGGGAGCGACGCCCGGGCCACCCCCAGCGGGTCCGGCTCGAGCTGGATATAGTGCTCGGACCCCATGACCTCGCGGGTGAAACGGGCCAGGACGTGGCGGGCCTCGCGCGACAAGCTGGTCTCGCAGACGACCGCGAAGCTCCCGTCGCGATGCGCCTCCAAGCGATCGGCCACCGTCCGCAGCGCCGCGTCCCACTCAACCTGACGCAGCACTTCGCCGACGCGGACCTGCGGCACGCGGAGCCGCGCCCGCGCGCCCAGCCACGGCGGCAGCGCGAACCGCCCCAGGACGCACAGCGGCACCGACCCGCTCACGGGCCGCACGTCGGTCGCGCGGCCGCCCTTCGAGAGGACCTCGATCGCGCAGCCCTCGTCACACAGCGTGCACGTCGTCTGAACGGCCGCCTCGGGCCTGCCGTGCCACTTGCCGAACCGGGACGCCAGGCTCCCCGTCGGGCAGACGTCCAAGCACGCCCCGCAGAACCGGCAGGCCGATTCGGCGAGCGTCCGGCCGTACGCCGGGCCCACCAGCGTCCGGCTGCCGCGCTGCACGAAGTCGATGACCGCCGTCCCGTGGTGCTGCCGGCAGACACGGACGCACCGGCCGCACAGGATGCACACGTTCAGGTCGCGGTCGATGAACGGGTCGCCGCGCTCGACCGGCACCTCGCGGTAGAACGGCGCCGCGGGGAGTTCCTCGACGCCTAGGTCGCGGGCCAGCCGCCGCAGCTCGCACGTCTCCTTCTTGCTGCACGTGCGACAGCCGGTGACGCAGCCGGCCTTGTCGGCCTCGGGGCGGTACTGCTCGCAGAGGTCCGACTTGTCGCAGACCAGGCACGCCGCCGGGTGCTCCAGCAGGATGAACTCGACCACGCGTTTCCGCAGGTCCCGCAGGGCTTCAGTGTCGGTCCGGACGGCCATGCCCTCGGCCGCCGGCGTCGAGCACGACGCGGGGTAGCCCGCCATGTCGTCAATCTCGACGATGCAGAGGCGGCACGCACCGAACGGCGAAAGCCCGGCGTGGGTGCAGAGGTGCGGCACGTCGATGCCGTGGCGGAGGGCGCACTGGAGGACGGTCTCGCCCTCGCGGGCCTCCACGGCCTGGTTGTCGATGGTCAGCTTCACGTCACCGGGTCCTGTCAGGTCGCCTGGGGGACGGTCCGGGTCCGGTCGCCGCTGCGGCGGAAGACGGCCGAGGCCTTCGGCGGGCACGCCGCCAGACACGCCCCGCACCGGATGCACACAGCCGCCTCGATCGTGTGGACCTTGCCGCGATCGCCGCTCACGGCGTCGACCGGGCATGCCCGCAGGCACGCCCCGCAGCCGATGCACCGCTCGGGGTCGATGGCGAAGTCCACGAGCGCGGTACAGACCATGGCGCGGCAGGTCTTGCCGCGGACGTGCTCCTCGTACTCGTCGCGGAAGACGTCCAGGGTCGTCAGCACCGGGTTCGGCGCCGTCCGCCCGAGGCCGCACAGCGACGCGTCCCGCACCGTGCGGGCCATCGCCTCCAGCCGCGCAAGGTCGCCTTCCCGGCCGCGGCCCTCACAGATGGCCTCCAGCAGGCCAAGCATCGCCCGCGTGCCGACGCGGCACGGCGGGCACTTGCCGCACGATTCCTCCTGGGTGAACGCGAGGAAGTACCGGGCCACGTCGACCGCGCAGGTATCCTCATCAAGCACCACGAGGCCGCCGGAGCCCATGATGGACCCCGCCTCGGCCAGGGCCTCGTAGGTGACGGGCAAGTCCAGCCGGTCGGCCGGGATGCACCCGCCGCTCGGGCCGCCGGTCTGGACGGCCTTCAGGGCCTTGCCCTCGGGCGTCCCGCCACCGATCTCCTCGACGATGGTCCGAAGCGGCGTGCCCAGCGGCACCTCCACGAGGCCCGTGTGCCGCACCTTCCCCGCCAAGGCGAACGTCTTCGTGCCGCGGCTGGCCTCGGTGCCCCACTGGGCGTACCAGTCGGCTCCCTCGCGGAGAATGGAAGGCAGGTTGCCGAGGGTCTCGACATTCTGGATGATCGTCGGCTTGCCCCGGAGGCCTTTGACGGCGGGGAACGGCGGCCGCGGCGACGGCATGCCGCGCCGCCCCTCGATCGAGGCGATCAGCGCCGTCTCTTCGCCGCACACGAACGCCCCGGCGCCCTTCTTCACCGTCAGGTCGAAGTCCAGGCCGCTGCCGAGGATGTCCCGGCCCAGGAGGCCCAGTTCGCGCGCCGCCTCGATGGCGAGGGTGATGCGGCGGATGGCCAGCGGGTACTCCGCGCGGCAGTAGACGAAGCCTTCGGACGCCCCGAGAGCGAGGGCGGCAATGACCATGCCCTCGACCACCGCGTGCGGGTCGCCTTCCAGCAGCGACCGGTCCATGAACGCCCCGGGGTCCCCCTCGTCCGCGTTGCAGATGAGGTACTTCGGCTCGCCGGAGGCTTGGCGGCAGAAGGTCCATTTCCGCCACGTCGGGAACCCCGCCCCGCCCCGGCCGCGCAGGCCCGACGCCTTCACCTCCTCAACCACCGCGTCGGGGCCCAGGTCAACCGCGCGGCGAAGCCCCTCGTACCCCCCGCGCGCCAGGTAGTGCGTCACATCCTCCGGATCGATCAGGCCGCAGTTGCGGAGCACGTTCCGCGCTTGGCCTCGCATCATCGGGTGCTCGTCGAGCGGCGGGATGCCGTCCAGGGCCGCCCCGTCGAGCGTCCCGAGCGCCCACTCGGGGCACGGGTCGTCGCCGAGAACGTAGCGGTCCACAATGGCCGCCGCCTCGTCGGGGCCGATCCGCCCGTAGCAGACCTCCGGCCCGCTCGGCTTGCGGACGAGGACCAGGGGCTCCAAGTAACACGGCCCCAGACAGCCGACCTCGACGACGCGGGCCCCGAGGCCGCGCTCCGCCACCTCGGCGCGCAACCGCTCCAGGACGGGCTCAGCGCCGGCCGCGCGGCCGCACGTCGCGGCCCCCACGCGGAAAACGGGCACGTCGCCTTCGGTCAGGTCCCGCCACTGGCGGCGGGCATCGGCTTGGGCTTGTTCCAGTCGGGTCATCGCGGGTCGTCTGCGGGTCTCGTTCGCGTTCAGGTCAGTCCGGCGTACCGGTGTCGGCCGCCGCCGTCTCATCCAAGAGCGGCTTCACCTTCTCGGGCGTCATGCCGGCGTGCACGCGGCCGTCGACGGTCACGGTCGGCGCGAGCGCACAGCACCCGATGCAGGCGACGCGCTCCAGGTGGAACCGGCCGTCCTCGCTCGTCTCCCCGGCCCGGACGCCCAGGCGCCGCTCGAACTCGTCCAGCACCTGTTTGCCGCCGCGCACGTGGCACGCCGTCCCCTGGCAGACGCACACGGCGTGCTTGCCGGGCGGGCGAAGGCGGAACTGGGTGTAGAACGTCAGGACGCCGTAAATCTCGCTCTCCGACAAAGCCATGGCCTCGGCCACGGCGGCCACCGCCCGCTCCGGCACGTAGCCGAGCGCCTGCTGGACGTCCTGGAGGACGGGGATAAGGCTCTCGCGGCCGGGCGCGTGGGCCACGACGATGTGGCGGACGTCGTCGCGGATGTCGGCAGCGGTCTCGGTCTGCGTGTCGGCCACGTCGGCCCTCCAGGGCGGGCCGAGGCCCACCGGGTATTTGCAAGAGCGGCACGGGTCGCCCCCGCCGCCATGGCGTCAAGGCGTGGAAGTGTAGTGAACGGGCGGGCGGGCGTCAATACTAGAGTGCCGCAAAATCGGCACACCTATGCCGCAACCGAAAGCCCGGGAGCCCGAATCCAGCGGACTTTTGCCTGATTATTCGCTTGACTGTCGGCCTCGCTGCCGTAAAATCCCCGCCGCTCGTCCCCGGATGTCGTCGGCACCGTGCCGGCGGCGCGAGCCAGACGCCTGTCAACGGCGGCAGGAACGCAACGCCTTGCGCCACGCATAGGGACAAGGAGATCCACCCATGTCTGAGCAGTTCGTCGATTCGATCATGGAGGCCGTCGTCGCGCGGAACCCTGGCGAGGCCGAGTTCCACCAGGCGGTCCAGGAAGTGGCCGAGTCCGTCGCCGGCGTCATCGACAAGCGCCCCGAACTCGCCAAGGCCCGCGTCTTCGAGCGTATCGTCGAGCCCGAGCGGCAGCTCATGTTCCGCGTCCCCTGGGTCGATGACCGCGGCGAGGTCCAGGTCAACCGCGGCTTTCGCGTCGAGTTCAACAGCGCCATCGGCCCGTACAAGGGCGGCCTGCGGTTCCATCCCTCGGTCTACCTCGGCATCATCAAGTTCCTCGGCTTCGAGCAGATCTTCAAGAACGCCCTGACCACGACGCCGATCGGCGGCGGCAAGGGCGGCTCCGACTTCGACCCCAAAGGCAAGACCGACAACGAGGTCATGCGCTTCTGCCAGAGCTTCATGAGC
>CAYNLG010000053.1:0-27525 GCA_964397995.1 uncultured Anaerolineales bacterium | reverse complement strand
CGATGAACAAGGTGTGCGCCGCCGGGACCGGCTCGTTCATCGAGGAACAGTCCGAGCGGCTGGGCGTCGGCCTGAAGGACGGGGAGTTCAACCGGCTGGCCCTGGCGGCCGACGAACCGCCCGCCATGGGCGAGCGGTGCACCGTCTTCATGGAGACGGACATCAACCGGAACCAACAGCGCGGCGTGGCGGTGGACGACCTGTGCGCGGGGCTCTGCTACTCGATCGTCCAGAACTACCTGAACCGCGTCGTCGAGGACCGCCGCGTCGGCGACGTCATCCTCTTCCAGGGCGGGACGGCCTACAACCGGGGCGTCAAGAGCGCGTTCGAGAAGGTCACGGGCAAGCCCGTCACCATCCCGCCGCACCACGACGTCATGGGCGCCATCGGCATGGGCCTGATCGCCCGTGACTGGTACCGCGAGACCGGCCGCGCGACCACCTTCCGCGGCTTCGACCTGCGCGACGTCGCGTATGCGTTCGACACCTTCGAGTGCACCGACTGCGCGAACCGCTGCGAGGTCCACGTCGTCCGCATCACGGGCGAGGACGGCGGCGAGCGGACGCTCCACTACGGGAGCCGGTGCGGCAAGTTCGACGAGGCCGAGCGCGACTCCCTCGGCAAGCATCTGCCCCGCCTCTTCACGGAGCGGCAGCGGCTGCTCGAGACGGCCTACTCGCGCACCAAGCCCGACCGGCCGAACGGCAAGACCGTCGGCCTCCCGCGCATGACCCACTTCTGGGAGACGCTGCCCCTCTGGAAGGCGCTCTTCACGGAGATGGGGTTCGAGGTGGTGATGAGTTCGCCGACGGTGCGGCGGATCGTGAACCAGGGCGTCGAGGAGGTGGCCGCCGAGACCTGCTTCCCGATCAAGGTCGCCCACGGGCACATCCGCGACCTCGTCGACAAGGGCGTCGATTACCTGTTCCTGCCGGCGCTCGTGGACATGCCGAAGGCGAGCGACGAGATCGTCAATTCGTACGTCTGCCCGTACGTCCAGAGCGTGCCGTTCATGGTCCGGGCGGCGATGCCGGACGTGGACTGGGACGCCAGACTGCTCGCGCCGGTCCTGCACTTCTCCAGGGGCGACAAGCACAACGGCCGCGTCCTGATGGCGATGGCCGAGCGCCTCGGCGTCGACCGGGGCCGCGCTCGGGCCGCCCTCAAGGAGGCCTTTGCCGCCCGCGATCGGTTCGAGGCATCGCTCCGCGCCCGTGGCCGCGAGGTACTGGCCTCGCTCGGGCCGGACGACCTGGCCCTGGTGGTGGTGTCGCGGCCGTACAACGGGTGCGACCCGGGCCTGAACATGAACCTGCCGGAGAAGCTGCGCGACCTGGGACACTTGGCCATCCCGATGGACATGCTGCCTCTGGACGGCCAGGACGTCGCCCGCGACCACCCGCACATGTACTGGAAGTACGGGCAGAAGATACTGGCGGCGGTGCGGCTCGTGGCGCACGACCCGCGGCTGTACCCGGTCTACATCACGAACTTCGGGTGCGGGCCGGACTCGTTCATCCTGAAGTACATCAACGCGGAGCTCGAGGGCAAGCCGTGCCTGACGCTGGAGGTGGACGAACACTCCGCCGACGTCGGGGCCATCACCCGGTGCGAGGCCTTCCTCGACAGCCTCAAGGGCGTCCGCCAGCGCGACCGCCGCGTCCCCCGCAAGCCCCGCCTCGCCAAGTGGGACTACAGCCGCCGCACCGTCGGCGAGCGCACCATCTACATCCCCTACATGGACGACCACGGGTTCGCGATGGCGGCGGCAATGCGGGCGTGCGGCGTGAAGGCCGAGCAGATGCCCATGAGCGACGAAGACTCCGTCGCCTGGGGACGCAAGTACACCTCCGGCAAGGAATGCTACCCCTGCCTCATCACCACCGGCGACTTCCTCCGCAAAATCCACGAGCCGGGCTTCGACCCGAACCGGTCGGCCTTCTTCATGCCCACCGCGTTCGGCCCCTGCCGCTTCGGCCAGTACAACAAGTTCCAGCGCATGATGCTCGACGAGGTCGGCCTGGAAGACGTCCCGCTGATCCTCCTCGACCAGGACAAGGACTTCCAGGAGGACGTCAAGGACCTCGGGCCGGACTTCCGGCGCCTCGCCTGGAGCGGCATCGTCTTCGTCGACACCCTCCAGAAGATGGCCCGCGAGACGCGGCCCTATGAGGTGAACGAGGGCGAGACCGACGCTTTCTACGACACCTATCTCCACCAGTGCGAGCGCGTGGTGGAGGCGCGCGGCGACCTGCCGGGCCTGGCCCGCGAGGCGCGGGACGCGTTCCTGGCCGTCGAGGTCGACCGCCGCCAGGTCCGGCCGCGCATCGGCATCGTCGGCGAGGTCTTCGTCCGGTCCAACGCCTTCACGAACAACTTCATGGTCCGGAAGATCGAGCGGCTGGGCGGCGAAGCGGTCCTCCCGCCCTTCGAGGAATGGGTCAACTACATCGGCTGGAGCCGCAAGACCGACGCTCGCCGCGACCGCCAGTGGATGCGCCTCTTCATCGAAAAGATCGTCGAGGCCGTCCAGCGCCGCGAAAAGCAGAAGGTCCTCCGCGAATTCAAGGGCGGCGTCCGCCACTTCTTCGAGGAGCCCCCGTCCGAGATGGTCATCGACCTCGGCCGCCAGTACCTCGACCCGGCGGTGCGCGGCGAGCCGATCCTGTCGATGGGCCGGTGCATGGAGTACGTCCACGCCCACTGCGACGGTGTCGTGAACCTGCACCCGTTCAACTGCATGCCGGGCACCATCGTCAACGCCCTGCTCCAGAAGTTCCAGAAGGACTGGGACATGCCGGTGCTGAAGGTCGCCTACGACGGCCTCGAACAGGCCACCGAGATGGTCCGCATCGAGGCCTTCATGCACCAGTGCCGCGAACGCCTGGAGGCCCGAACGCGGCAAGGCACGCCGGACGCCGCCACGACCGAGGAGGACGGGCGGCTGGCCCAGGCGACGTCGGCGGAGTAGAGGCAGCGCGGCCGACCATCCCGAACGCAACCCCCCGGCCCGGGTCGCCCCCGGGCCGGTTCCTTGCACGGCGCGCGCGGCGCGGCCATAATCGCCCGGACACGCGGTGCACCAGCGAAAGGAGCGGGCGATGACCGACCTCCGCGGCCAGGCGATCCTCATCACGGGCGGGTCCACGGGCATCGGGGCGGCCTCGGCGCGGCTGGCGGCCGCCGCCGGGGCCGACGTTGCCCTCACCTGGGCCACCCACGGCGACGCCGCCGAAGCCGTCCGGGCCGACTGCGAGGCCCACGGTGGCCGCGCCATCGCCCTGGAGTGCAACGTCACCGACCCGGCGCAGGTCGAGCAGGCCGTGCGGCAAACGCTGGGGGCGTTCGGGCGGCTGGACGTCTGCTTCGCCAACGCGGGGGCCCTCGTCCGCCGCTCGCCCATCGTCGACACCTCCGACGCCCTCTTCGACGAGGTCATGAAGCTCAACGTCTACGGCGTCTTCTACACGGCGCGGGCGGCCCTGCGGCCGATGCTGGAGGCCGGGCGGGGCCACATTATCGTGAACGCGTCGGTGGCGGCCCGGACGGGCGGCGGGGGCGGCTCGGTCCACTACGCCGCCGCCAAGGGCGCCGTCGTCAGCTTCGTCCGGGGCCTGGCCAGGGAGGTGGCCTCGGGCGGCCTCCGCGTCAACGCCATCGCCCCCGGTGTCACGGACACGCCCTTCCACGAGAAGTTCACGGAGCCGGAGCGGATGCAGGCGTTCCGGAAGAAAATCCCCCTTGGCCGCCCCGGCACGCCCGAGGAGATCGCCCGGTGCTTCGTGTGGCTGTGCGGCGAGACGGAGGGGTTCATCACGGGCGAGACGGTTTACCTGACGGGCGGGGTCTGAGCGGCTCAGCCGCTCTTGGGGAACCGAATCGACGTCGGGCCGTGGCCCTCGCGGCCGTCCTTCGCGTCGTTGCGGATGGCTTCGGCTTGGGCCAGGCCGAGCGCCTCGAAGACCCTCGTCATCCGCTTGATATGTTCGTTCAGTTTCTCGATCTGCTCGTCCTTCGCCTTGAGTTGCTCGCCTTGCTGCCGCACCACATCCTCGGCCAGACGCGTCCAGCGGTCATCGGCGGGCGCGCGGTGCGACGCGTCTGCATCATGGCCTGCCAGGACGTGGCTGGCCGGTGGGGCGGCCCCGCGCGCCGGCTCGCTTTCGCCCGTTTCCTCGGCCCCGGGCACCATCGGGCCGCGGCCATAGATGAGCCACGCCTCGCTGACACCGGCCTCACGGGCCATCCGCTGCAGGTACTCAAACGGGGGATTCGTGCGCTCCCCCAGGTAGTCGCCCAGACTCTGGGCAGATACGCCGGTGGCGGCGGCGGCGCGGTTCTGCTTCCCGGCCCAGACGGCCCCAATAATCATATGCATGCGCTGCGTCAGCGTCCACACGGCTCTTTTCCTCATTTGCGGCACGCACAGCCTTGACTTGCCCTTTGTGCCAGCGTAGAATCTACAGTGGCGGGGGTCGCGATGGTGCGGCTCTGAATGCTATGATAGGCAAAGGACGGAGAATGTCAACGGGGAAGTTCACTTCCGGACACCACATTCTCCGGACGTCCCGCCGTACGCCGCACGACGCACCTGCGCCTGGGGAGGCGCAGATCGCCGCAGAGGCCGGGAAAAAGGGGGTCCAGCAGGGGGAACACGCCGGCCGGCGGATCGCCGTCCTGCCCAGCCCGGCCCAGGCGTCCGAGGCCCGACCGTAGCCGGTACGGGCCGACCCGTGTGGGAAGCGCACTGACCTGAATCGGCCGCGCCCGGAGACCCTCAACACTCAGGGGGTGAAGCTGGAGCACCCCCAAGATGGCAGACGCCGGGAGGGACGCATCGGACCCAACCTGAACATAGAAAACCCGGGGGGGCTTGGGAGAAGCTGACCGGCTACGCCAAGCCGCCCCGGGGTGCGGTAGCGGACCGCTGGTTGACCCACAGCCCGCAAGGCTCGCCAAGTTGTGCCCTGGGTCACCGGGAACCACCACAGCTAGTGTACCCGCCCCAGGCGCCATGGTCAAGCTCCAGATGGGCACGTATCGCCGCCCGCCGCGTCGGCTACCCCCCGTGCCGAAGGTGCACGCGGGCCCCGCATCGCCAAGCCGGGCCGCGACCCCCGTGCCACTCCAGGGAGCCGGACCATGACACCGGAACGAGAGAGACGGGCCAGGGCACTCCAGGCCCTTGACGAGGGCCTTGGCAGAGTCGAGGCCATCCGCGACGCGATGCAGGCCGAAGGCGACGCCTACAGCGAGCCCTTGTCGCGCGCGTGCCGCCACCTGTACCTGGCGTGGTATGACCTCCTCCTGACGAACCCGCTCGCGGAGGACGAGCTGCCCCGCACCGACGACCCGGACCCGTGACTCCCCGCGGGGCCGCGGGCCCGCCTCTTGGCCCGCGGCCCCGCCATCCGGTACAGTGGGCGCGGGATGAGCGGGGAGTCGGCCCGGATGGACACTTGGGTGCGCGAGACGCTGGAGGCTTTGGAGGCCGAGGGCCTCCGGCGCGTGCTGACCGCGCGCGGGCCGGGCGACGGCGTGCGCTTCGCCCTCGCCGACGGGCGCGAGGTCGTCGGCTTCGCCTCGAACGATTACCTGGGCTTGGCGGGGCACCCCCGCGTCCGCGAGGCCGCGCGCCGCGCCATCGACCGCTGGGGCTGGGGCGCGGGCGCGAGCCGCCTCGTCGCCGGCCACACCGACGCCCATGCCGCC
The DNA here is from genome assembly GCA_964397995.1 of uncultured Anaerolineales bacterium. Taxonomy (GTDB): domain Bacteria; phylum Planctomycetota; class Phycisphaerae; order FEN-1346; family FEN-1346; genus CAYNLG01. The sequence goes on along the minus strand of CAYNLG010000053.1, from coordinate 21,812 downwards.
CTCGAAGCCGACCTCGCCGCCTTCAAGCACACCGAGGCCGCCCTCGTCTCCTCGACCGGGTACCAGGCGAACCTGGGCCTCGTCGCCGCGCTGGCCGGGCGCGGCGACGCGGTCGTCATGGACCGGGCGAACCATGCGAGTCTGGTGGACGCGGCCCGCCTCTCGGGCGCGCGGCTGCTGCGGTACCGCCACGCCGACGCCGCCGATGCCGCGCGGTGCGTCGCCAAGGCGCGCGAGGCCGGCGCGGGGCGCGTCCTGCTCGTTACCGACACGGTCTTCTCGATGGACGGGGACCTGGCGCCGCTGGGGGCCCTGTCCGAATTGGCCGAGGAGACGGGCGCGCGGCTGCTGCTCGACGAGGCCCACGCGACGGGCGTGTTGGGCCCGACGGGGGCGGGCCTCGCCGAGGCCGTCGCCGCCGCGGGGCACCGCCTCGCGGTCACGGCGAGCGTCGGCACCCTCTCGAAGGCGCTCGGCGGCCTGGGCGGCTTCGTGGCCGCCGACCGCGGCCTCGTGGACCTGCTCGTCACCCGGGCCCGGGCGTTCATGTACACGACGGCCCTGCCGCCGGCGGCGTGCGAGGCGGCCCGGGCGGCGCTGGCGCTCGTCCGCGACGAGCCCGCGCGGCGGGCTCGCGTGCTGGCCCTGGCCGAGGCCCTGCGGACGCGGCTCCGCGACGCCGGACTGGCCGTCCCCCGCGGCGCGACGCCCCTCGTACCGATTCCCGTCGGCGACCCCGGCCGCGCGGTCGACCTGGCCGGCCGGCTCCTGGCCGAGGGCCTGTTCTGCCCGGCCATCCGCCCGCCCACGGTGCCGCCGCGCACCAGCCGCCTCCGCGTCAGCCTGTCGGCGTCGCACACGGAACAGGACGTGGTCCGGCTGGCCGAGGCCCTGGTCCGGCACCGCGCCCTGCTCGGGTGAGGCCGCGGGGGAGCAGGTTACTCGGTCAGGGCATAGAGCAGGAGGTTGACCGCCAGCCGCCGCGCGTCCGCGGGCGCCACGCACCGGGCCCCCCACGTCTGGATACGGTCCAGCCCCGGGCCGATGCCGAACGGGCTGTAGACGATCACCAGGTGCCCGCCGCGCTCCAGCCCCCAGAGGACCGGCTCGTGAAGGTCGGGCTGCTCGGCCCGGACGGCCTGGGTGTAGGCGATCTCGTCGATACGATAGCCGACGGGGCTCTGGAAGATCGGGTGGTCGGCCGGGAGCCGCTTCAGCTTGGCGTCCGGGTACATCGCGGCCACCAGGTCCCGGAAGCTGCGGCCGAAGGCCTCGCGGCCGCAACACGCTTCGGCCCAGAGGAACCCGCCGCGGTCGAGGTAGGCCTTGAGGGCGGCCCGCTCGGCCGGCGAGAAATCCGGGGCGTAGTGCCCGACAAGGTACAGGACGGGGAAGGTGCCGAGGCGTTCCAAGGCGCCGGCGGCCGCGGCGTCCTCGCCCTCGGCGCCCGGCATTGCCAGCCGCACCGGCATCGGCCGTGCCACCACCGACAGGCCGAACGTCGAGGCCATCTCCTTCAGCAGCCCCGGCAGGGCGAACGGCCGCGGCCGCCAGTCCCCGCCGTGCTGGATCTGGCCGATGCGGAGGGCGCCGCGCGGCACAGGGCCGGGCTCGGGCAGGGCCAGGACGGTGGCGTGGTGGAGCCGGTCGGGCAGGGGCTCGCCGCCGGTGGCGTACTGGGCGAGGTTCTCGCCGAGGCGGAGGGCGTCGTTCGTCTCGCCCGCCTCGGCGGCCGCCCACGCGTCGCCCAGGCCGTCGGGGGCGAGGAGGACCGACGCGCGGCAGCCGAGGTCCAGCGCCTCCAGGCCGCGCGGCGGAACGCGATGGGCGGCACGGTAGAGCGGGTGGTTGGGCGGCAAGGGCTCGAAGGCGGCCCCCTCGAAGAGCTCGCCCGCCAGCCGCCGCGCGCTCGCCACGAACGCCTCGTCGCCGCCCGTCGGGTCGAACAGGATCAGGCCGCCCTGCTGGACGTACGCCCGCAGGCGCTCCAGGGTCGCGTCGAGCAGCCGCACCGGGCCCGTGCCGGCGACGTGGAGTATCGGAGCGGCGAGCAGCGTCTCCAGCGGGGCATCGGCGTCGACCGTCTGCCAGCCCAGTTCACGCCCGCCCACGCGCGTGTCCAGGTACGCCGTCAGGCGCGCGAGGTCCCGCGGGTCCTCGCGCCAGGCGGGCCAGACCAGGCGCTGGACGAGCAGCGGCTTGAAGGCCTTGGCGAGGAAGAGCAGAGCCGCGGCATCCTGGTGGATGCGGCCGGTCCAGGACCCGTCGCCGCGCTGCGCCTGGAGCAGCCGCGCGGCCCCTTCGCGGTACCAGTCGTGGGCGCCGAAGGTGCGGCGTCCGGAGGCGATGCCGGCCCGTTCCAGGGCGTAGAGCCAGAAGTAGTACCACGACGGGCCGCGCCCCGGGTTCTCCGCCAGCGTGTAATGCTCGGCGATCCATCCCAAGCCGCGTTCCAGCGCCGCCGCCCGGTCGGCGGTGGTCGCCGAGGGCTCCTCGGCAGCGAGGCGCTGGTGGACGAGGTAGAGGCTGGCGAGGGCGGCCGCGGTGACGCTGCCGTAGGGCTCGCCCTCGGAGCGGCTCTCGAAGACGTAGCCCCAGCCGCCGCCCGCGAGTTGGGTGGTCCGGAGGTGCCGGTCGATCTTCGTCCACGCCTCGGCCGGGATGTGGGCCCCGGCCGTCTCGGCTTCGGCCAGGGCGAGGACGGCGAACTGGGTGTTCGAGAGGTCGGTGCGGCCGAACAGTTGCCTGAGCTCGGCGGCGCTCCGCACGTGCCGCAGCCCGCCCCCGGCCTCGCGCAGGGCGTCGTCCGGGTCGGCGTAGCCCCAGGCGCCGGTGGCGTGCTGGGCCTCCAGGAGCCAGTCCACGGCCGCCTGCAGCGGCGCGCGGTAGCGCGTGGGGTCGGCGGCGGCGAAGGCGAGGGCCTTGAGGGCGACGACGTAGGTCCGCTCGTTCTCGACCTGCACGAGGGCCGCCAGGGCCCGCTCGAGGGCGGGGTCGCCCGGGCGGACGCCGGCTTGGAGGAGGGCGTAGGCGGCCATGGCGGTTTCGCCGCCCGCGAAGGCGTAGTCCGGCCAAGTGCCGTCGGGGGTCTGGAGGCGCTCCAGGTGCCCGGCGGCGCGGGCGATGGCGGTCCGGACGGCCTCGGAGGAGGGAGTGTCGGCGGCGCGGCCGGGGCGCGGAAAAGCCGCCAGAATCGCCCCGGCGATGGCCGATAGAGCCAGCAGGCCAGCGGCGACGCGGAGGCGCCCGCCCGCGGGGCGGACGCGGGTCGGCAGGATGGTCGCGCCCATGAAGCCCTCCCGGCGGCCCCGAGCGGCCGCCGCTCGCGTTATCGACCGGGGGCGCGGGGGGACTTCAGCCCCAGGCCCGCCGCCGCACACGACGGATGCACAGACAAGGATTCATGACCTGTCAGGACCGCCTATGCCGCCCGACGACTTCGACGCCCGCCTCGAACAGTTCAAGCGCCTCCGCGACCATCTCGTCGCCGAGGTCGGCAAGCGCATTGTAGGCCAACGCGAGGTCGTGGACCAGATGCTCGCGACGATCTTCGTCCGCGGCCACTGCCTGCTGGTCGGCGTCCCAGGCCTGGCCAAGACCCTGATGGTCCGGTCGCTGGCCGAGGCGCTGGACCTGGAGTTCAAGCGGATCCAGTTCACGCCGGACCTGATGCCCTCGGACGTCACGGGCACCGACGTCATCGACCAGACCCCCGAGGGCCGCCGCGAGATGCGCTACGTCCCCGGGCCGCTCTTCGCGAACATCGTCCTGGCGGACGAGATCAACCGGGCCCCGCCGAAGACCCAGTCGGCCCTCCTGGAGGCGATGCAGGAACGCCAGGTGACCGTCGGCCAGACGACGCGCGACCTGCCCGACCCGTTCTTCGTCATCGCCACCCAGAACCCCATCGAACACGAGGGCACCTACCCGCTGCCGGAGGCCCAGCTGGACCGGTTCCTGTTCGCGGTGCACGTGGCGTATCCGTCGGCGGCCGAGGAGGAGCGGATCCTCATGATGCCCCCCGGCGCGGCCGCGCCGGGGCCCGTCGAGCGGCTGCTGTCGGCCGACGAGATCCGGGCCCTCCAGGAGGTGGTCCTGGCGGTGCCCGTCTCGAAGTACGTGGTCGCCTATGCGGCCAAGCTGGTTCGGGCGACGCGCCCCGGCGAGGAGGGCGCCCCGGCGTTCATCCGCGAACTCGTCGAATGGGGCGCCGGTCCCCGCGCGGGCCAGCACCTGATCCTCGCCGGCAAGGCCTTCGCCGCCATGGCCGGGCGGGCCGCCGTCAGCACCGACGACCTGCGTGCGGCCGCGGTCCCCGTGCTGCGCCACCGTGTGGCCACCACCTTTGCCGCCGAGACCGACGGTCTGGACGCCGTCGACGTCATTGAGCGGCTGCTGGAGACCGTTCCCGAACCCCCCGTGGACCGCTGACATGGTCCGGCCCGAGGCGTATCTCGACCCGGGGGTGGCGCGGCAGGTGCGGCGTCTGGACCTGCGGGCGAGGTTCATCGTCGAGGGGTTCCTGGCGGGGCTCCACCGCTCGCCCTACCGCGGCGCGAGCCTCGAGTTCGCCGAGCACCGCAAGTACACCCCCGGCGACGACCCGAAGACCCTCGACTGGGCCGCCTGGGCCAAGACCGACCGCTTCTACGTCAAGACCTTCGAGGCCGAGACGAACCTGGCCGCCTACCTCCTGGTCGACACGAGCCGCAGCATGGCCTACCGCGGGCCGGACGCCGGGATGACGAAACTGGCCTACGCCCAGGCGCTGGCGGCGGCGCTCGGCCACCTGCTCTACCGCCAGAACGACGCCGTCGGCCTCGGGCTCCTGGGCACGGACCTGGAGCGGCTGATTCCGCCGAAGGCGACGCGCCGGCACCTGGTGGAGGTGCTCGGGGCGCTGGCCCGGGCCGAGGGGCGCGGCCGGACGGCGCTCGCGCCCGCGCTGCACGCGGTGGCGCGGCGGGTGCGGCGGCGGAGCCTCGTGGTCCTCGCCAGCGACCTCGTCGACGACCCCGGCCCCGTGCTGGAGGCCGTGCGGCACCTTGTCTTCCGCGGCCACGACGTCATCGTCTTCCAGGTGCTCGACGCCATGGAACGGTTCCTGGAGGCCGACGGGCCCGTCGTCCTGGAAGACCCCGAGACCGGCGAGCGCGTCGAGACCGACGCCGACGCCATCGGCGACGACTACCGCCGCCGCGTCGAGGCGACGACCGCCACCTACCGGCGGGGCATCGGCGAGGCCGGGGGGGACTTCGCGACCGTCACCACGCGGACGCCCTTCGACCGGGCCCTTGTCCGGTTCCTCCACCAGCGGCGCCGGCGCGCCCGGGTCTGAGGCCGTCCGCGGCGGCCGCGCGGCGCGGCAAGAGCAGCGAGAGCGGAGCACGCGATGCACTTTACGGACGCGGCCATGCTGGCGGGCCTGGCGGCCCTGGCGGTGCCGCTCGCCATCCATCTGCTCGGACGCCGGCGGCCGACGAAGCTCGAGCTGCCGACCGCGAGGCACGCGGCCGCGGCCCACGCGAGGCAGCGCGGGTGGCTGCGCGTCCGGCGATGGGGGCTCCTGGCTCTGCGCCTGATGGTCGTCGCCCTGCTCGTCCTGGTCCTCGCGGGGCCGTACCTCGGCGGGGCCGCCGCCGGGCGCCGCGCCACCTGGGCCGTCCACGTCGACACGTCCCCGAGCATGCGGACGGCGGCCGACGGCGGGACGCGCCTCGACCGGGCGCGGATGGCGCTCGGGTCGGTGCTGGAGGCGGCGCGCGGCCGGGCCGGCCGCGTGGTCGTCACGACCAGCGACGGGCCGGCGTTCGACGGCCCGCCCGCGGAGGCCCCGCGCGACGGGCTGGCCGCGGCCTCGTGGCGGAGCACCCCGATCGGCCGCGCTGCCCGAGAGGCCGTCGCGCGCGCCCGGGACGGCGATGGCGCCGTCCGGTTCTTCGTCATCACCGATGCCGCGCCGTGGGCCTTGCGGGACCTGGCCCCGGGGTCGCTCGCGGACCTCGGCGCGCCGGTTACCGTCACGGTGGTCGGCGCGAAGGTCCGGAACGCCTGGCTCGATTTGCCGCGCGCGGAGCTGCCGCCCGAAGGCGGCGCGCCCGCCCTCTTGGTCGAGGTCGACGCGGTGAGCGCGACACCGACGCGCGGAGCGAGTGTCGAGCTGCGCATCGAGGGCGCGGAGGCGCGGCGCGAGGCCCTGCGGCCCGGCCTCGGGCGGGCCCGGTTCCTCGTCCCGCTCACGGGCGACGGGCCCTGGACCGGCCGCGCGCGGCTCCTGGAGGCCGACCCGCTGGCGGTCGATGACGAGCGGTTCCTCGTCGCCGGCGCGGGGCGCGCGGCCCGGGTGCTCGTGGTCGACGGCGCCGGAGCGGGCGCGGCTCTGCACGTCCTCGCGGCCTTCCCGGCGGGCGTGCCGGGGGCGCGGGCAAAGACGACCCGCATCGCCCCGGACGCGGTGACCGAAGCGCGTCTGGCCGGCGCCGACGTCGTCTTCTGGGTCGGCGGCGGGGCGCCCGCGGACGCGGCGGCGCCGCGGCGGTACGTCGAGGCGGGCGGCGGGCTCGTGTGGCTTCCCGACGAACCCAAGGGCCCCCCGGCGGCGCTCGCGGGCCTCGTCCCCGGACGCGTCGCCGGCGTCGAGGCCCCCGCCGAGGGCGTCACGCTCGACCCCGGCGGCTACCGGAGCGACCTGCTCGCGGCTTTCGAGGGCGGGGCGGCGGCGGACCTGGCGCGGCCGACGCTGGCGAAACGGCTGGCCCTGGAGCCCGACGGGGCCGAGACCGCCGTCCGCTTCATGGACGGGCGGCCGGCGATCCTCTCGGCGGGCGTGGGGCGCGGCCGGGCGCTGACGCTCGCCGCCGGGCCAACGCCCACGTGGGGACGCCTGGGCGGCACCGGCCAGTGGGTCGTCCTCCTGCACTCGCTGCTGGAGGCCTTCGTCCCGGGCGACCGGTCCGCGAACCTTGTCGTCGGCCGCGACCCCGGCGCGGCCGCGCTGGGGCCGGGCCTGCACGCCGTGGGCGGGCGGCCGGTGGCGGTGAACCTCGCCCCTGACGAGACGGCGCAGCTCGACCCCGTGCCGGCGCGGTTGAAAGCGGCCTTCGCCCCGGGCCGCGTGGAGATGGTGCCGCCGGAGGCCCTGGCGGCCAGGGCGGCGGCCTTCGGTCCCGCCGACGCCGACCGGGCCGACCTCACGCCCTGGCTGGCCGCGGCCCTGGCGGGCGCACTCGCGGCCGAGGGGTACCTTGCGGCCCGGGCATCGAAGGGGCGGCGGCGGCCGGCGCACGGGCAGGGCGGCGGAGCGTGATGCCCCGCTAGCCCGTCCCGATGCCGAGCAGCGTGCCCCCCTGGTAGACGAGGGTCGCGAGCAGCCACGCCAAGGCCGTCAGGCCGCCGAGCTGGAGGGCGGCCCACTTCCACGAGCCGCTCTCGCGCCACGTCGCGATGATCGTCCCCATGCACGGGGCCGACACCAGGCAGAAAAGCATGACCGCGACGGCCTGCAGAGGCGTGTAGTCGCGGCGGAGGGCGCGGCGGAAGGGGCCGACGTCGGTCGGGTCGCCGGCGAGCGCCGCCGCCGGCTCCGGCGCCTCGTCCTCCAGGGCGTAGAGGATCGAGAGCTGCGCGACGAACAGTTCCTTCGCCCCAACCGCCCCGACGACGGCCGTGCTCGCCCGCCAGTCGAACCCGGCCGTGCCGAGCACCGTCTCCAGGCCGCGCCCCACGCGCCCCGCGACGCTGTGCTGGAGGGCGACGCGGCGGGCCTCGGCCTCCGGCAGGCCGGCCGTGGCGGCCGCGGGCGGGGCGGGCCACGTCGTGGCCGCCCAGAGCAGGACCGACACGAGCAGGATGAACGTCCCGGCCTTGCGCAGGAACATCCAGCCGCGCTCCCAGGTGTGCATGGCCAGACCCTTGAGCGTGGGCATGCGGTAGGGCGGAAGCTCCATGACGAACGGCGTCGATTCGCCGCGGAAGAGCGTCGACCGGAGCACCTTGGCCGCGATGACCGCCAGCACGATGCCCACCAGGTACAGGCCGAACAGGACCGGGGCCTGCATCCCTTTCGGGAAAAAGGCGGGGATAAAGAGCATGTAGATGGGGTACCGGGCAGAGCAGCTTATCAGCGGCAGGATGAGCATGGTGGTGAGGCGGTCGCGGCGCGTCTCGAGGGTGCGCGTCGCGAGAATCGCCGGCACGGTGCACCCGAAGCCGATCAGCATCGGGATGAAGGACTTGCCGTGGAGGCCGATCTTGTGCATGAGCCGGTCGGCGATGAAGGCCGCGCGGGCCATGTAGCCGGAGTCCTCCAGGAGGGCGATGCCGAGGAAGAGGAGCAGGATGTTCGGCAGGAACGCCACCACGCCGCCCACCCCGCCGAGGACGCCGTCGACGAGGAGCGACTCGAGCGGCCCGTGGCCGGGCCAGGTGTCGGCGACGGTGCCCTGGAGCCACGCGATGGCGGTCTCGACGGCGCCGACGAGCGGCCCGCCGAGCCAGAACGTCATCTTGAAGATGCCGTACATCAGGGCCAGGAACAGCAGCGCCCCGAACAGGCGGTTCATCACGATGGCGTCGATCCGGTCGCTGGTGGTGTGCCGCTCGTCGGCGGACGTGCGGACCGCCTCGTGGTAGGCGCCGGAGAGGATGCCGTAGCGGCGGTCGGCGAGCACGGCCTCCGGGGTGTCGCCGAAGGTGTCGCGGACGTGGCGGGCCGCGTCGGCGACGGCCGCGAAAATCACCTCCGCGTCGGCCGCGTGCTCCGTCACCTCCTCGCGGACGGCCTCGTCTCCCTCGACGAGCTTGACGGCGGCCCAGCGCGGCGGGAGGTGGTCGGCCATCTCCGGTTCCGCCTCCACGCGCGCGATGACCGGGGCGAGCAGGCGCTCCAGTTCGCGACCGTAGCGGACGGGGCGCGGCGGCGCGCCGGCGTCGGCGGCCGCGAGAACCGCCTCGAGCAGCGCCTCGGTCCCCTCGCCCCGATGGCCGACCGTCCGGACGATGCGGACGCCGAAGAGCTCGGCCATCAGGTCGGCGTCCAGGACGAGGCCTTGGGCGTCGGCGACGTCGCTCATGTTAAGGGCGAGCACCATGGGCCGCTCCAGCTCCATCAGCTGGGTGGCCAGGTACAAGTTCCGCTCCAGGTTGGAGGCGTCGAGAACGTCAACGATGACGTCGGGCCGCTCGCGGATGATGAAGTCGCGGGCGACGCGTTCCTCCAGGCTGTAGGCGGTGAGGCTGTAGGTCCCGGGCAGGTCGACGACATGGAGCCGCCGCCCCCGGTAGCGGGCCCAGCCTTCCTTCTTCTCGACGGTGACGCCGGGGTAGTTGCCGACGTGCTGCCGGGCACCCGTGAGGTTGTTGAAGACAGTGGTCTTGCCGGCGTTGGGGTTACCGGCGAGGGCGACCGAGACGGCCTCGTGCGGGGAGGCGGGGGCCTTGGCCGCAGGCTGGTCGTCCGGCGCAAGGCCCTTCGGGCCGGGGACTTGCGCTTCGGGGGCCGGCTCGCCGGGGGCCTGCGGGCCTCGGGGCCGGGCGTCGGGCGTGGCGTCAGGCTCGGTCATGGTCGGTCGCGTTCCGGCGGCGTGTGGGGCGTCGGCGCGGGCTTGGGCGGCCGCGCGGCTCCCCAGTTTGGCTTCCCCACCAAAGTTCGCCGCGCCTAACATTATCGGCCCGCGCCGCCCGCGTCAAGAGGGAAACCGGTTCCGGGCGGCGGGGCCGGGGCCGCCCCCGCCGCGCGGAGCCCATGCGAGCCCGGCGCGGAGGCCGCGCAGAGGCCGCTAGCGGGGCCTTCCGGGGGGTTTTCTCTTTGACAAGCGGCCAGGGGCGGCCTAGGATACGAGGTCTTGAGTCCGGGGCTCAGACGCGCGGCCCCGTACCGTGGGCATAGGGAGTCACCGCATGGAACCGTTCGAAGCGCTGAAGCAGCTCCTGGCGGACACCGAGCCGGACGTGATCAAGGCGGAGCGCGGCAACAAGGCCGCGGGGACGCGGGTCCGCAAAGCGATGCAGGACGTGAAGAAGCTGGCCCAGGAGGTGCGGGTCAAGGTCCTGGAGATCCGGGAATAGGCCCTGCCGCCTCCCGGGCACCCGGAAGGAGCCGCCGGTGCCGCCTCCGCTGCTCTTCAGCTTGGACGGCATCGACTTGGAGGCCACGGCCTTCGACCTGGAGGCCATCCGGTCGCTGAATCCGCATCGGCACGAGATGGAGCAGCTGACGCGGATTGCCCACGTCGACACCGACGCGGGCCGGATCGTCGCGATCCGGGAGGTCGGCGAGGACGAGTTCTGGGTGCGTGGCCACATTCCCGGGCGACCGCTGTTTCCCGGGGTGCTGATGATCGAGGCGGCGGCCCAGATGTGCAGCGCGTACTTCAAGCTGGTGCAGAAAGACGACCGCTTCCTCGGGTTCGGGGGGGTGGATAACGTGAAGTTCCGCGGCCAGGTGGTGCCGGGCGACCGGCTGGTCCTTTTGGGCCGGGCCGAGTCGGTCCGGAACCGCCGGGCCGTCTTCGAGACCCAGGGCCTGGTGGACGGGCGGCAGGTGGTGGAGGCCCGGATCACGGGCATGCCGCTGTAGGCGCACGCAGGCACGGCTCGGCGCCCCCGGGCGAGCGAGCCGGTGGCAAGGAGTTCAGCGATGGGCGTACCCGGACGCAAGATTTCGAGCCGCAAGCACCGCAAGAAGCACGGGTTCCGCGCGCGGATGAAGACGCGCGGCGGGCGTCAGATACTGAAGCGTCGCCGGGCGCGCGGCCGCCGGCTGCCGAGCGCGAAGCGCTAGCCGTCCCCCCGATTTCTCCGGCCGACGCGTCCCCGAGCGGCGGCCCAGCGTGCGCGGGTGTGGTGGCGCGCGGCCCTTTTCTGCCGACACCCGGTCCCGGCATCCGTATAGTTTCAGTGGTGGGAGTGCGCACCAGCAGGGTCAGGGGATCTGCCCACAGGGGAAAGGGTGAGTTTATGCGCCGAGCCGTCGGGATGGGGCTGGCGATTCTCGTGACGCTCGCCGGGCTCGTCTCGCGCGCCTCGGCCGCCGACGTCACCGACGACCAGGTCCGCCGCGCCATCGAGATGGCCAAGGAACACCTGGTCTCGATCCAGAAGCCGGACGGCACGTGGCCGGAGGCGGACTACCATCGCGGCATCGTCAACGGGCACACGGCGATGGCGCTCTTGACGCTGGCGTACATCGGCGAGCACCCGAACCGGGGGTCGGTCTCGAAGGGCCTCGACGCCGTCCTCCGCACGCCGCCCAACAACACCTACACGTGCAGCCTGCAGATCATGGCGCTGGCGCAGGTGAAGAACCGGCTGGCCGGCGACCGGCGGAAAGAAGTGACCCAGGCGCTGCGGCAACGGGTGGCGTGGTTGATCCAGCACCAGCGGTCGTTCGGCGGGTGGCCGTACATCAGCAATGACCCGAACGCCTCGTACTTCGACTTCTCGAACACCCAGATCGCCATCCTGGCCCTGTGGGAGGCGGCCCTGGCGGGCGAGGAAATCCCCGACATCGTCTGGGCCCGCGCCCAGAAGCTCTACTTCAGCCTCCAGCGCCGCGACGGGGGCTGGAACTACGGCCGGTACTTCGGGCACGGCGGCGACCACGCCTCGTACGGGTCGATGACGGCGGCGGGCCTGGCGTCGGTCTACATCTGCTGGGACCAGCTCAACCCCGGCGACGGGTGCCCCTGCAAGAACGGGCGGTCGACCCGCAAGGCCGACGAGACCGGTCGCCGCGTCGATGCCGCCCTCAAGTGGCTCTCCCAGCACTTCACCGTCAACAACAACCCGCTCTACGGCGGCAACGACGCCTCGAAGCACCGCCTGTACTGGCTGTACTCGGCCGAGCGGGTCGGCATCGCCGCCGGCTACAAGTTCTTCGGCGAGCACGACTGGTTCGGCGAGGGGGCCGGCGCGCTGATCCGCGAGCAGCAGGGCGGCAGTTGGGGCGAGGTGCCCGAGACCGCGTTCGCCACCATGTTCCTCTACAAGGGCATGGCCCCGATCCTCTACAACAAGCTCCTGTTCGACGGCCAGTGGAACAACCATCGCCGCGACATCGCCAGCCTCACCCACTACATCTCGCGGACGAAGGAGCAGCTGTTCCTCTGGCAGATCGTCGAGCTGAAACAGACGGTCGACGAGCTGCACGAGGCCCCCATCCTCTTCATCACCGCCGAGACCGTGCCCGCCTTCTCCGACGCCGACAAGAAGAAGCTCCGCGAGTTCACCGACACCGGCGGGACGATCCTCTTCGAGGCGTCGTGCGGCAATCCGGAGGTGCGGGAGTGGTTCCGCACGTTCATCGAGGAGGTCTGGCCCGAGTGGAAGCTCATGCCGCTCGGATCGGAGCACGGCTCGTTCGTCGACCCGTACCACCTGGCGGAGCGGCCGGAGATCCTGGGCCTGACGGACGGCCTGCGGACGTTCCTGTTCTACGCGATGGACGACGTCTCGTGCGCGTGGCACACCAAGGCGTACGCCTCGAAGCAGTACCTGTTCAACTGGGGCATCAACCTGGTCACGTACGCCACCGACCGGGGCCGCCTGCGGTCGAAGCTCCAGGAGCGGGAAGCCCCGCCCGAGGAAAAGTACACGAAGGCCCCGCTGCGGGCGGGGTCGCGCGGCCAGGTGACGATCTTCCGCCTGGAACATTCGGGCGACTGGGGCGCCGGCCGCCGCTACTTCGGCTGGCGCCGCATCGTCGAGACCCTCCGCGAAAAGACTGGCCTCGAGGTCTCGGTCATCGACGACGGCACCGCCCCGACGGACCTGCAGCCGCGGGACGTCGCGTACCTGGGCGGCACGAAGGCCTGGACCCTTGAGGACGCCCAGCGCCAGGCCCTCGGCCGATACCTGAAGCAGGGCGGGTTCCTCTTCGTCGAAGCAGTAGGCGGAAACCTGGCGTTCGACCAAGCCTGGCGAAAGGTGGCCGGCGAGATGGGCCTCGCGCTCAAGAACCTGCAACCGACGGACCCGATCCTGACGGGGACGTTGCCCGGCGGGGCCGTCGGGTACGACCTCTCGGAGGGCGTGCGGTTCTCGCGGGCCCTGCGGATCGCCCGCCTCGGCCGCCCCCACGCGGAACTGATCGGCATCTACGACGGGGCGACCCTCGTGGGCCTCTACAGCCCGTTCGACCTGCTGTTCAGCGCCACTTGCTACACGGCGTACGGCTGCCGCGGGTACCAGACGGACGACGCCCGGGCCGTGGCCGCCAACGTGATCCTTTTCTTGACGGGACGGAAGGGCTAAGCTGTATTCGGGGCGGTCCTCGCCCGCGGGGACGCCCGTGACGCGAACCGAAAGGACGACGACGTGACTCGGACTCTGACATGCGGCCTGGCGGCGGCCCTGGTGGCGGCCGTACTTCTCGGCGGAGCCGTCACGGCCCGCGCCGCGGTAACCGACGCCCAGGTCACCCGCGCCATCGAAAAGGGCAAGGAGTACCTGATCAGCCAGCGCAACGGCGACGGCTCCATCGGCAAGGGCCTCGCCGGCGACCAACTCCTGGCCTTCATGACCCTGGCCTACATGGGCCTGCACCCCAACCGGCCCGTGATCGGCGACGCCCTCGACTGGGCCCTGGCGATCAACCCCGACGGCGACCTGGACGGCAGGCCGGGCGGCCACAAGTGCCGGGGCTACTCGCTGCCCATCCGGACGATGGCCCTCTCGTACGTCCACAATAAACTCCTCGGCGACCGCAGGAACCTCGTCCGCCAGAAGATGATGGAGGACATCCTCCGCTACCAGATCGGCCAGACGACCGACGGCGGGTGGCGGTACGGCCTCGACGCCACCAACTGGGACTTCTCGGTCACCCAGTGGCCGATCCTGGCCATGCGCGACGCCAGCCTCGTGGGCATCGAGATCCCCGAAGAGCCCCTCCGCAAGGCCCAGAAGCTCTACTACGAGAAGCAGAACGCCGACGGGGGCTGGAGCTACCAGGGCGGCAGATCGTCGTACGGTTCGATGACCGCGGCCGGCGTCGCCAGCGTCTACATCATCGCCGACCTGCTGGACCCGGGCAGCGGATGCCCGTGCGCGGGCGGGCGCAGCTCGCGCACCGCCTCCGAGGCCGACCGCCGCATCGACAACGGCCTCGAGTGGCTCTCCAAGAACTACACCGCCAAGACGAACCCGGGCAAGGGCGGCCATCACTTGTACTGGCTCTACTGCGTGGAGCGCGTCGGCATCGCCGCCGGGTACAAGTACTTCGGCGACCACGACTGGTACGCCGAGGGTGCCGACTACCTGGTCGGCAAGCAGAACGCCGACGGGAGCTGGGGCGGCATCAACGAGACCTGCTTCGCCCTGCTCGTCCTCTACAAGGGCCGCGCCCCGGTGCTCTTCAACAAGCTCGAGTTCGACGGCCTCTGGAACATGCACCGCCGCGACATCGCCCACCTGACCCGCTACATCGAGCGGATCAAGGAGCAGCTCTTCCACTGGCAGATCGTCGAACTGCGCGCGCCCCTGGAGGAACTCCACGACGCCCCCATCCTCTACATCACCGCCGAGAGCGCCCCGACCTTCACCGACGAGGAGAAGGCCAAGCTCCGGGCCTTCACCGACACCGGCGGGACGATCCTGTTCGAGGCCTCGTGCGGGAACGCGGCCGTGAAGAGCTGGTTCGAGGACTTCGCCCGCGAGATGTGGCCGGAGTGGAAGCTCCTGAACGTCGGCCGCGACGACCCCGTCTGGAGCGTCGTCTACCCGATGGACAAGCGGCCGCACCTCATGGCCGTCAACGACGGCGTCCGCAACGCCGTCTTCTACGCCCCGGACGACATCTCCTGTGCGTGGAACACCAAGGCGTACGCCTCGAAGGGGTACCTGTTCGACTGGGGCATCAACCTGTACACGTACGCGACCGACGGGGCGCCCCTGCGGGCCAAGCTGGCCGCCCGCGAACCCGAGAAGCGCGAGCGCCACACCGGGCCGATCAACGGCGGGACCAAGTCGGCGATCCGCCTCGCCCGCGTCCGGCACGGCGGCAACTGGGCCGTCAGCGCCAACTACGACGGCTTCGAGCGCCTCGGCAAGACTCTCTCGGCGGCCGGCGTCACCCTCGACGTCGACGAGCCCAAGGAAAGGCCCGTGACCGAGGGCGGCGGGGCGCCGGCGACGCTCCTGGCGGCCGGGGGATACGACGTGGCGTTCCTGACGAGCTCCGAGCCCTTCACGCTGACCGACGCGGAGCGCGAGGGCCTGAAGGCGTTCGCGGCGGGCGGCGGGTTCCTGTGGGCCGAGGCCGCCACCGGGTCGGTCGAGTTCGACCGGGCCCTGAAGGCGGAGCTCGAGAAACTGGGCTGGACGCTGGAGCTGCTGCCGAACACGCACGGCCTCATGACCGGCCGCATGGGCGCCGCCTTGGGCCGGAACGTCTCAAACGGCGTCGAGTTCCGCCGCGCCCTCCGCGTCCGCCGCCTCGGCCGCGCCCACGCCGACTTCTGGGGCATCCGCGACGCCGCCGGCAAGATGGTGGGCGTCTACTCGCCCTTCGACACGATGTTCTGCATCACCCCCTACGAGGCCTGCCGCATCAAGGGCTACGTACCGGTGGACGCCGAAGCGGTGGCGACGAACATCGTCCTGTACGCGACGACGCTGCCGTAACGGGCCGGCGCCCGAACCGAAAGGACCCGCCATGCACCCGATTCTCCGCCGCCTCGCATCCGCCGTTCTGGCCGCCGCCTTGGCGTGGACCGGCGCCGCCCCCGCCCGGGCCGTCACCGACGACGAAGTCCAGGCCGCCCTCCGCAAGGGCAAGGAATACCTGATCAGCCAGCACAACGGCAACGGGTCGTTCGGCCAGGGCGGGCAGCACGGCGAGGCCTACACGGCGCTGATCTTCACGACTCTGGCGTACATGGGGGTGAGCATCAACAGCGGGGCCCTGGACAAGGGCCTCGACCACGTCCTGACGCTGAACGAGACGAGCTTCGGCAGCCGGCCGGGGTACGCGTTGCCGATCCGGTGCATGGGCCTTTCGTACGTCCACAACCGGCTGCTCGAGACCTCCGACCGCCGCAACCAGGTCCGCCAGCGGATGATGGAGGATATCCTGAAGTTCCAGATCGGCCAGACGCAGGACGGGGGCTGGCGGTACATGCTCAACGCCAGCGGCTGGGACTTCTCCGTGACGCAGTGGCCGCTGCTGGCGATGCGCGACGCCAGCCTTGTGGGCATCGAAATCCCCGAGGAACCGCTGAAGAAGGCCCGGAAGCTCTATTACGAGAAACAGAAGGCCGACGGGGGCTGGAACTACGGGGCCCACGGCGACGACGAGGCCTCCTACGGCTCGATGTCGGCGGCCGGCGTCGCCAGCGTCTACATCATCGCCGACCTGCTGGACCCCGGGGCGGGGTGCCCGTGCCAGGGCGGGCGGAGCTCGCGCCTGGCCGACGAGGCCATGCGCCGCGTCGATAACGGCCTGGATTGGCTGGCCAAGAACTTCACGGCCAGGACCAACCCCGGTAAGGGCGGCCGGACGCTCTACTGGCTCTACTGCGTGGAGCGCGTCGGTATCGCGGCCGGGTACAAGTACTTCGGCGACCACAACTGGTACGCCGAAGGCGCCGAGCAGCTCGTTCGGACCCAGAGCCCCGACGGCGCCTGGGGCAACATCCCGGACACCTGCTTCGCCCTGCTCTTCCTCTACAAGGGCCGCAGCCCCATCCTCATCAACAAGCTCAAGTTCGACGGCCAATGGAACATGCACCGCCGCGACGTCGCCAACCTGACCCAGTACATCTACAAGGTGACGGAGCAGCGGTTCCACTGGCAGATCGTCGAGCTCCGGGCCCCCCTGGACGAACTCCACGACGCGCCCATCCTGTACCTCTCGGCCGAAAGCGTCCCCGCGTTCACCGACGAGGAGAAGGCCAAGCTCCGCGCCTTCACCGACACCGGCGGCACGATCCTGATCGAGGCGTCGTGCGGCAACCCATCGGTGCGGTCGTGGTTCACCGGCTTCGCCCGGGAGGTCTGGCCGGAGTGGGCCCTGGAGAAGGTCGGCAAGGACCATCCCCTGTGGACCTGCCTGGAAAAGATGCGGTCGCGGCCGGACCTGATGCACGTCCACGACGGGGTCCGTTCGGCCGTCTTCTTCAGCCCGGATGACTTCTCGTGCGCGTGGAACACCAAGGCCTACGCCTCGAAGGCCTACCTCTTCGACTGGGGCCGCAACCTCCACATCTACGCCACCGACCACGCCCCGATGCGCGTCCGCCTGACCGCCCGTGAGCCCACCAAGCGCGACCGCCACACCGAGTCCATCAACGCCGGGGCGCAGTCGACCGTCCGGGTCGCCCGCCTGCGGCACGGCGGCAACTGGGCCGTGGGCGCCAACTACAAGGGCTTCGACCGCCTCGCGAAGGCCGCCGGCGCCGCCGGCGTCAGCCTCCAGGTCACCGAGCCCCAGGCCGCGCCCTTCACCGAGGGCGGGGTGGCGGCCGGCGACTTGGCCTCGGGCGGCCACGACGTCGCGTATTTGACGGGGTCGGAGACGTTCACGCTGACGGACGCGGATCGCGCGGCCCTGAAGGCGTTCGTCTCGGGCGGCGGGATGCTGTGGGCCGAGTCGGCCACCGGGTCGGTCGCCTTCCACCAGGCCCTGATGGCGGAACTCGGGAAGATGGGCCTGACGGCCAAGCTCCTGCCCCAGACGCACGGCCTCCTGACCGGCCGCATGGGCGCCGCCCTCGGCCGCAACGTCGCCTCGCGCGTCCAGTTCACGAAGGCCCTCCGCGTGCCGCGCGTCGGCCGGCCGTACGCGGAGCTCTGGGGCATCTTCGACGGGGAGCGGATGGTGGGCGTCTTCTCGCCGCTCGACGTGATGTTCGCCCTCACGCCGTACAACGCCTACGGCAACCTCGGCTACTCGACGCTCGACGCCGAAGCCGTGGCCACCAACGTCGTCCTGTACGCGACCACGCGGTAGGCGCCGCGCGGAAAAGGGGCGCCGGAGAACACGTCCTCGGGCGACGGCGCGCCCGCGCCGTCAGGCCCGCGTGCGGCGGCGGAACTCCTCGGTCAGCCGCTTCGTAATCGGTCCCGGCGCGCCGTCGCCGATCGCCCGCTTGTCGATCCCCACCACCGGCACCACCTCGGCCGCCGTCCCCGTCAGGAAGCACTCGTCGGCGACGTACAGGTCCTGACGCGTCAGGTCTTCCTCGCGGACCTCGAGGCCGACGTCGGCGGCGATGGCGATGATCTCGTCCCGCGTGATGCCCTTGAGGATGCCGGCGGCGATGGGCGGCGTGAAGAGCACGCCGTCGCGGACGATGAAGAGGTTGTCGCCGGTGCACTCGGCCACGTAGCCCTGATGGTTGAGCATGACGGCTTCGAGGGTGCCGGCGTCGATGGCCTCGATCTTGGCGAGGATGTTGTTGAGGTAGTTGAGGCTCTTCAGGCGCGGGTTCAGCGCGTTCGGATGGTTCCGCATCGTGGCCGCCGTCACCACCTCCAGGCCGTTCTCGTAGAGCTCGGCCGGGTAGAGCGAAATCTTGTCGCAGATGATGAAGACGGTCGGGTCCTTGCAGCGGTTCGGGTCGAGGCCCAGCGTCCCCACGCCGCGCGTCACGACGACGCGGAAGTAGGCGTCCTGGAGCGCGTTGGCCTCGAGGGTGTCGCGGATGGCCCGGGCCATCGCGTCCTCGGTCATGGGGATCCGGAGCCGGATGCCGCGCGCGCTGTCAAACAGGCGCCGGACGTGGGCCTCCAGGCGGAAGACCTTGCCGCCGTAGCTGCGGATGCCCTCGAAGACGCCGTCGCCGTAGAGGAGGCCGTGGTCGAACACGCTGAGGCGGGCCTCGTCGCGCGGGACGAGGTCGCCGTTGAGCCAGACGAGTTGCCCCATGGTGGGCCTGCCTTTCGAGCCGTGCACGCGGCGGCACCGGCTCACACCGCCCGGTGCCGCGCCGGGAGCATACCGGCCTAGGCGAAGGGGTGCAAGAGCTTCCCGTCCTCCAGGCGCAACACGCGGTCGGCCCGGGCGGCAATGCGCTCGTCGTGGGTGACCATCACGATCGTCAGGCCGCGCTCCCGGTTGAGCCGCTCCAGCAGGTCCATGATCTCGCCGCCCGTGGCGGAATCGAGGTTGCCGGTGGGCTCGTCGGCGAAGAGGATTTCGGGCTCGTGGACGAGGGCCCGGGCCAGGGCCGCCCGCTGCCGCTCGCCACCCGAGAGCTCCCTCGGGAGGTGCTGGAGGCGGTCGCCGAGGCCCAGCTCCTCAAGCACCGCGAGGGCCTGCCGGCGCAGCGCCCCGCGGCGGGCGAGCCACGCCCAGGCCGGGGTGCGGATCATCGCCGGCAGCAGCGTGTTGCCGAGGACCGTCAGGTCGGCCATGAGGTAGTAGAACTGGAAGACGAAGCCGATGGCGCGGTTGCGCATGCGGTCGCGCCAGCGTTTGGGGCGGCGGAAGGCGTCGGTCCGGCCGTAGAAGACGTCCCCCCGCGTGGGCCGGTCCAGGAGGCCCACCAGGTGCAGGAGCGTAGACTTGCCGGACCCGCTCGGCCCGAGGATGCAGAGCCGTTCGCCGCGACGCACCGCCAGGTCCACGCCCTTGAGGACGCGCAGCGTGCGGGGGCCCATGACGTAGTCCCTGACGAGGCCGGTGGCGGTGACGATGGGCTCACTCATAGCGGAGGGTCTCCACCGGTTGCCGCACCGCCGCCAGGAACCCCCCGGCCGCGCTCGCCACCGTCGACAGGGCCAGCACCGCCAGCGAAACGCCGACGGCCCAGTCGGCCGTCAGGTGCCGCGGGATGCGGTCGAAGTAGTAGACGTCCCGCGGGAAGATCGGCCGGTCGAGCCACTGGTTGACGTAGACCTCGATGGGGTCGAGCCAGTGGAGCATGGCGAGGGCGGCCGCCAAGCCCGCCGCCGTGCCGATCAGGCCGATGACGAACCCGTAGCCGAGGAAGAGGCTGCCGACGCCGGCGTCGCTGGCGCCGAGGGCCTTCATGATGCCGACGTCGCGGCTCTTAATGTAGGCCATGACGTACGAGATGAGGGCCGTCAGCACCCCGAACCCCAGGAACATGGCCCCGAGCATCAGGGCCGTGATGTTCCGCTCCATCTCCACCACGCCCAGGATCATCCGCTGCCGCGTCTCCCACGTCCCCACGTCCAGCGACGGGATGTCCGTCATCTCCGTCCGGGCGACCAGGCGGTACCATTCGCTGCGGATGGCCCGGACGACCGTGTCGGGGTCGACGCCCGGCGCGAGGCGGACCTGGATCTGGTTGCAGCGCGCCGGGCGGCCGGGGTCGTCGCCGCGCGCCGCCAAGCCCCCCATCCCCGCCAGGTCCTGGGCCACGTCGAAGTCCAGGTACAGGTGCGTCGAGTCGGACTCCCAGTACCCGCTCTTGAAGGTTCCGAGCAGGGTAACGCCCTTGTACCGGGCCTTCGGCAGGCCGCCGGCCTCCAGGTCCATCGCCCCGCTCGGCTTGACGGGCACCGTGGCGACGGTGAAGTCTTGGCCGAGGCCCAGCAGGGGCACGTCGACAACGGTGGCCCGCTGGACGGCCTCGACCTGGCCCCAGCACCGGGCCTCCTTGAGGCCGACCAGGGCCGAGACGAACGCCAGGCCGGCCACCCAGGTCCACAACGCGATCCGCATCGCCGCGCGGTCCGGCCGCCGCCGCACCTTCCGCCAGACAACGAGGGTGATCGCCGCCTGAAGCACGAGGACGAGGCCGAGCAGCAGACGGTCGCCGAGGGCCTTGGGCATCTCCTCGGCCACGTAATCGCGCGCGGGGGCGCCCACGAGGCCGATGCCGCCGATCGCCCCCGGGCGGTCGGGCAACCCCTCGGCCTCCCGGCGGGCCGCCAGCGCGGGCGGCGTCGCCAGAAGCTGCTCCGGGGGCACCTCGGGCAACCCGTGGCGGTCGACGTACTCCAGGAACCGACCCATGCGGGCCTTCTCCGCCGGCCGCACCCCCATCAGCTTGCACGCGTGCACGACCGGCTCGAAGCTCTCGAAGCGCGGCTTGATGCGCACGAGGCCGTAGGTCTCGATGACGGGCGTCGCGAGCTCGACCCCCTCGATGTCCTCGATGCGGTCGGTGAAGGTCTCATAGTACGGCAGGCCCGTCAGGCGCGCATCGACGATGATGTCCGCGAGCGTGCCGCGGGTCATCTCGCGGGTCTCCAGGACGAAGCCGTCCATGATGGCGAAGACAAGAATGAGCAGGAAGACGCCGAGCGCCGCCGGCATGGCCGAGACGATGGGCACGACGGCCTTCCAGCCGCAGAAGAGGTACTTGAGGCAGACGATGTGCCGGTAGACGGTGGTGCAGGCGAGGGCCGCGACGAACCCGGCCCCGAGGACGCAGAGCCCGACCACGAGGAGCCAGACGTGGCCCGCCTCCGGCTCGGCCATAGGGGGGTCCTCTCAGCCGCCCGCCGGCGCCTCGGGCGCGTCCGCGGCCGCCTCATCGCCGGCGCCGGCGGCGCCGCCCTGAGGCCGCAGCTGCGGAAACAGCAGCACGTCCCGGATGCTGGTCTGGCCCGTCAGGAGCATGACGAGGCGGTCCATACCGATGCCGAGGCCGCCGGCGGGGGGCATGCCGTACTTGAGGGCCTCGAGGAAATCCTCGTCCATGACGGCCATCGTCTCGTCCTGCCCCGCCAGCTGCAGCCGCAGTGCCGCCTCCTGGACATCGGGGTCGTTCTGCTCCGTGTACGCGTTGCCCAACTCCAGCCGGGCCACCATCGGCTCGAACCGCTCGGCGATCTCGGGCCGGTCGGCCTTCCGCTTCGTCCCATCCTCTTTTTCAACTTCAACTTCACCGGTTCCGACGTCA
>CAYNLG010000052.1:0-27545 GCA_964397995.1 uncultured Anaerolineales bacterium | reverse complement strand
AGTCTACCACCCCCCCCCGACTTTTGTCAAATGAATTCTGAAAAAGATACGCCTGCGAAATGCACCCCCGGCGCGACAGGTTCGGCCCAGCCGCAGATGTAGAGGATGGCGGGAGCGGGTACGAGAAATCCTCCCCGCCCGCCGAGATTCTCGCGAAGGATCGGCCCGCCACGCAAAAAAACAACGATGGAGGGCAGAAAGTCCCGACACTTCGAGCCTCGGCCGGGTAAGTAAGGGATGGGCAGCGATGTTTTTTTCAGAAAGTCCCGTCACTTCCCGGTTCCACCGGGTAATTGACTAATAGCCCACCACCTTGGCCGAAAACCGCGCGGCAGAACGGCCTCGGTCGTGGATATAGAGAATAAACACCGCATATGCGGTCTATTGGACGGAATCAGGCCCGCCAGATGATCGAGGGCCTGGACGCCGACGCCGTGATGGAACTGCTGGCCGAGACGGACGACGACGCCCTCCGCGCCGCGACGAGCGACTACCTGGCCATCGCCCTCTACCAGCGGGGCCAGTCGATGGACGACGTGGCCGAGGCCCTGCTGGGCCAGCTGGTCGAGGACACGGACATTGCACAGCGCAAGGCCCTCGTGACGGCCATGCGGAAGCACTTCAACAAGCAGAGCAAGGGGTAACGATCATGGACGACGTACAGGTCATGGATGACCTTCTGCTTGAAGCCGCCGTGGACATGGGCAAGCTGCCCCGCGTGAGCATCCTCGCCTACAGCGGCGGCATCATGAAGGTGCCCGGTTGGGGCAACATCGTCATCGACTTGTCGAACCTCGACGCCTCCGGCGGCGTGGCGATCCTGAGCGATCACGACAGCACCCGCCGGGGTGTCGTCGGGCATGGTAGCGCCCAGGTGAGGGACAACCGCCTGATCGTCACCGGCCTCGTCGACGGCACGACCTATACGCTGACCGCCACCGACATCGTGGACCGGGCGGAGGCGGCCAACGCGGGCCGAAGCCAGGCCGAGTTCGTCTTCCACGCCCGCAAGCCCGGCCTTGTGTGGGCCCTCTTCACCGCCGACAACCGCGAGGCCCTGACCGAGCCGGCCAAACTGACGCCGCAGAAGACCGGCGTTACCAAGACGATCGACCTGGGGGTTGTCGACGCCGGCAGCGATTACGGCCTGCTCTTCACGGGGCGCATCGTCGTCCCAACCGACGGCACCTACACCTTCAGCACCACGTCTGACGACGGAAGCGTGCTCTGGATCGACGGCGAAGCCGTCGTCAACAACGCCGGCTGGCACGGGATGGAAGAGAAATCCGGCAAGGTCGACCTGAAAGCCGGGCCGCACGACATCAACGTGTACTTCTACCAGGGCGACGGCGGCCAGGGGCTGGAGGTCACGTGGTCCGGGCCGGACTTCGAGAGGGCGTCGATCCCCGAGGGCGCGCTCTTCCACATCCCGGCCGCGGAGGCCTCGTAGGCGAGGGGCCCGCTGTGCGACTCAGTCGTTCGGGCGCCGCTGACGCCAGACCAGGAACGCGACGGTCGCCGCCACCACTGCGGCGATGATCAGGATGGTGCCGAGGTTGCTCTCTCCCGGGGCCTCGGGCTTGACCCGAGCCGCCGGCGGGGTCGGCGTCGCTGCGGGCGCAGCGGACGGCTCGTCCGCCGATTCTGCCGAACCCGCCTCGGCCGGCTCTTCCGCGTCCACCGTCGCGGCCGCCGCGGGCGGTTCGGGCGCGTCGAGGCCCGCCCCCTGGAGGCTGACCCGCGCCGACCTGGCGTACCCCGTGCCGGGCAGTTCGCGGCAGATCGTGCGCAACCGGTCCTGGAGCCGCGTGACGCGCCCCATCCACGCCTCGGGCGTGTCGAAGTCCATCTGGGGCGGCATGAAGCCGAGGCTCAGCTTCGGCTGCACGAACGCCGGCACCCGCTCCAGGCGGACCCGCACCACCATCGGGTAGTACCCCACGTCCAGGTGGACCGTCTCGCCGCGTGCGACCGGCTTGCCGCCGATCCACGTCCCCACAACCGGGGCGCTCGGCACGTACCGGACGTCCTGCCGCCGCCCGATCTCGAGCACCGTCGCCAAGTAGCCCTCGCAATCGCGGTTGTCTTCCATCGCGGCCGCCAGGTCGAGCTCGCCCGGCTCGATGAAATGCGCCGGCTCGACGCGGCGCAGGGTCAGGGCCGCGTCGCCGACCCGGACCTCCGTCCCGGCCCGCAGCCAGCCGTCTCCGGTGGCCGTCAGCGCCTTGGGCACCTCGGCCGCGCCATCGCGCGGCAGCGGACCGAGGACGAGCCAATCGGTGGCCGCCTTGCCCACGCCCGCGCGGACCACGGGCACGTCGGCATTCTCGGGCGCGGCGCGGGCGGGCGCCGGCGTCACCGCCTTGCGGGGCTGGGGCCGCTGGCCGACCAGTTCCGACACGGTGGTCTTCGCCATGGCCTCCAGCTGGTAGGCGCGGCCCGCCTCGTCGGTCACGGCGACGCAGGTGATGCCCTCGAGACTCCGCAGGAGCATGCGATTGCCGTCGAAGACCGGCGCCGCCCGGCCGCGCCCAATCTCGTTGCGCGAAACCAGGCACGCCAGGCCCCAGGCCCCCTGGTGGGTCGGCGTGTGCATCCGGATGGCGTCCCGCTGCTCGGGCGGCACGGGCAGCCGCTCCAGAACGGCCATCTTGCCGGTGTCGGTCGCCCCGCCGAAGCCACCCACCGGCATCCCGCCGTCGGCCACGTACAGGTACCGGCCCGCGATGGCCGGGGGCACCGTGGCGTCGGTCGCGTCGCGAAGGTTGGCCCGTTGCCGCGCGACCCGCTCGCCGGTCTCGGTGCCGAAGATTTCCAGTTGCGTCCACGGGCAGTTGTAGTGGCCGGGCACATGGGAGCTATCGACCTTGACGACGTAGAGCAGGCCGTCGGTCGCCACGGGGGCGTCCATCCAGTGGTGCTCGCCGTAGGCCCGGATGGTCCGGGTCTGGCCGAGACCGTACTTGGGCGGGTTCCGCCAGAGGGTGCGAGCGCCGACGCGGCCGGCCTCGTCCAGCCAGAGGGTCACGCCCTGCTCGCCCATGACGGGGGCGGTGTAGACGACGTGACCGACCACGCACGGGGCCGCGCGCGTCGCCTCAACGCCGAAGATGTCGCGGTGGAGCAGGTCGCCGCTGGCCGCGTCGACCACGGCGCCGTCGCCCGTGATGACGAGCGCGCGCGTCGTGTCACCGCGCTTGAGCCGCATGACGGCCAAGCCGTTGCCAAGGCCCTCCGGCCGGTCGTGGCGCGTCGTCGTCCGCCGCCGCGGGCCGCGCGCCGTCCAGAGCCGCGAGCCGTCCTTCGCGTCCAGGGCCATGAGGCCGTAGCGGCCCGTCTGGTCGTCTTTGTCGCCCGGGAGGTGGGCCTGGAGGATGAACCGCCCGTCCACGAGCACCGGCGAGCCCATGTTCGTCGCGGCCCAGGGGGCCTCCGTGGCCACCGTCCAGACGGGTTCGCCCTCGAGCGTGAAACAGGCCGCCACGCCGCCTCCGAAGTGGACGTACACGCGGTCGGCCGTCACGACGGGCGAGACGGTCGCCTGGCGTCCCCTTGTGGGGACCGGCGGCGCCCCCTCGGGCGGGGTGACCGTTCGCTGCCACCGCTCCTCGCCCGTCTCGCCGTCCAGGCACACGAGCAGGTTCGGCTCGGCCGTGACGAAGACCCGCCCGTTGCGGACGACCGGCTGGGCGAGGCCTTCCGGCAGCGGCGTCCGCCACGCGACGTTGACGCCCCGGCCAAGGTCCCAGGCGAGCGGCGGCTCCGCGCCCGGCCACACCCCGCTGCCGTCGCCGCGGTAGCCCTTGGGGCCGTCTGGCGCGGGCGGTACGGCCACGGTCGTGCCCGCGGGCGCGCCCGGCTCGCCCTGCACGCAGACATGCATCGCGAAGGTCGTGAAGTCGATCCGCCCGGCGGGGCGCGGCGCATTGCCGTTCAGATAGTCGACCTGGTTGCCGTGGGCGTTTGAGGCCCGGTTGCTCGCGCACCGCACAAGCAGCCGGTTGGCGCCCTTCTTCAGGTCCACGCGGAAGACCGCCGGCGTCACGGAGTCGTAGTCGCGGCCGGAGTCCCAGACCAGCTCTTCGTTGATCCAGACCATGCCCTGGCCCTGAAGGCCCATCGAGAGCCAGACCGTCTGGTCGGCGTCGCTCGCGAGTTCGGCCGTCGCGTACCACGCCAGGAACCGCAGGTCCCCCGCCGACGCCTCCTTCACCTGGGGGGCCGCCACCCGCGCCCCGTCCATCTCCGGGGCCATCCACACCGCGGCGTCCTCGATGGTCGTGACCTCGCCCTCGCGCGTCGCGAACATGCGGGCGCGGCGGAACGTGGCCGCCAGCACCGGCGCGAGCTCCGGGTAATCCACCTTCACGTCCTGGTCGAAGATCGAGAACGGGCCGACCATCTGCCAGCCCGTGACGGCCCGCCACTCCTGCGGGCCCTGGCCGGCGGCCGGGACGGCCGTCCCGCCGCCCACCGTCTCCAGGCACGCCCGGCCGTAAAACGGGCCGAACGTCGGATCGTCCGGCGCGACCGGGCCGAAGGCCGCTTCCGCCTTCGGCGGCTCGACCAGGCCGCCGGCCTGGCGCGCCAGGGCCGCCATGTACGCCCGCTTCGCCTCGTCCGGCGCGCCGGCCGGCCACGCGGGCTCAGGCGTCAGCGTCCGTGCCAGCGAGTCCGCGAGGGGTATCGGGTAGTGGCGCAGCGACCGGTCCAGCGCGCAGACCTCGCGGTACACGCGGGCCGCCCGGACCGACGCGGCGTCCGTATCCGCGGGCGGCGCCGTCGGGTCGTCGGCGGCCACGGAGGCCACGGGGTCGGCCGGAGCCGGCATCACCATACCACTGACGACGGAGATCCAGGCCCCGCGGGCGCCTTCGCTGCGGCTGCGGCCGGAGAGGTCCGCCGTCTTTTCTGCCCCCGTCAGCATGTCCTGGCCGCTGCCGAGCAGGCCCTTGCCGCTCGGCGCCTTCAGGATGAACGTGGTGTCGACGCGGCCGTCCATGAGGCGGCCG
This sequence comes from uncultured Anaerolineales bacterium, assembly GCA_964397995.1. Classification (GTDB taxonomy): domain Bacteria; phylum Planctomycetota; class Phycisphaerae; order FEN-1346; family FEN-1346; genus CAYNLG01. The sequence goes on along the minus strand of CAYNLG010000052.1, from coordinate 22,533 downwards.
GCAAAGGTCACGACCGGCTCGTTGCCCGTGTAGGCGTCGCCGTGCCGTTCCTTGTCGCCCTCGAAGGTCAGGTCGATGCGCCCGGTGAAGCGGCCCTGCGCGTCCGGCTTCAGGGGGCTGTACGTGCGGCCGAACGGCCCGCCGCGCGTCAGCGCGCCGGGCGCCTCCAGTTCCTCGGCGAAGACCCACGCGTCGCCCTCGCGCCGGTACGCCAGCACCCAGTCACTGCCCTTGAACCGATGGAACCGCAGCACGAGGCGCGGCTCGCATTCGGCCAGCGCGGCATGAACATCGAAGGTCTGGCTCTTCGCGCCGTCCGCGCCCTCCTCGCTCCCATCGCCCGTACCGTCCTCGGCCGCGTCCTCGGCCTCGCCCCTATCGCCCCAGGTGAAGACGAGCGGCCCGTCGAGGCGACCGTCCTTCAGCACCAGGCCGGACGGATCGACCGCCACCCGCTCCATGCCCCGGTGGCGGCCCTCAACGGCGCGGACGTGCCACCGGCCGCCCTGCCGGCGCAGCAACACCCGCGTCTCGCCGCGCCCCAGGCCGGGGTTGAGGTCGAGACGCACGTCGCGCGGCGCCTCGATGGCGGCGTCTTCGGCGGCGCGCGCGCGCAAGCGATCGCGCAGCGTCTTCCGCGCCGCCTCCAGACGCTCCAGGCTCGGCCACGTCGCCTCGGTCGAGGCCGCGCCCGCCGCGAGGACCGACGCCAGGAGGACGACGGCCATGCCAAGCCACCTCAGAGGATGTGTCATCAGATTCCGCCCTGCCCTGGTTCGAGACACGGAGGCCCCGGCGGCACGCCGCGCCGGGTCAATCAGAGAAGCCGATCGCGTCGCCCTGCTTCGTCACCGTGACGCCGCCGACCGTCACCTTGCCGTCCAGGCCCTTGTCGCCCGCCTTGACGTCGGGGGCCTTGCCCTTCTGGACGGTCATGACGACCTCGACGCGGTCACCATCGGTGTTGGCGCTCAGGAAGTTCGCGACGGGCCGGTTGCCGGTGGACTTGAAGGCGAGGCCCTTCGGATAGAGGACCGTCGCCTCGAGGGTGTATCCGTCCGGGCCGGTGAGGGTGAAGCCGCCCTCGCGGGCTTCGACCTCGGCCTCCATGCCGACGTGGAGAACCCAGGTGCGGGGCACCTCGCCGCCGCCCGTGAGCCGGTCGGCCACGACGAACACCGCCGGCGCGCCGCTTCTGCCGGAGTAGTCCACCCCCAGTACGCGGGCGCCCTCGAAGGGGCCGCCCTGGGCCAGCGGGATTTTCTCGGTGACCTTCTTGTTGTCGACTCTCTTAGTGACTTCGAGTTCCTTCATCCGGGCGTCGATCTTGCCCTTCAGGCTGAAGACGAAGCTTGCGGTGTCGGCACCCTCGCCAAGGCGACAATCGACCAGCTTGCGTTCCGCCTTCAGGTCGTAGACGCGGCTCTTGCCGAGGTTCGTGCTGAACAGGAAGACGTTGTCCTGCGCCCCGGCACCCGGGTCGTGGCTCCACATGGCGGCATGCGGCCCGCGGTGCGAAACCCAGACGGCGGCCGGACCGACGACCCGCAGAATGCCGTCGTGCACGACGACGGCGCAATCGCCGGCGTCCTGCCACCGGTTCCGGAAGACGACGAACCGGGCCGCGTCGCTCTGGACGAGCCGGTCCCAGCCCTCGCCCGGCGCCGCGGGCTCGATGGCGTCCATGCCGCTCGTCAGCATCGGCAGGGTGTGGTGTGGCCGGACGATGCCCAGGTACTTCTCGCCGCCCACCTTCCGGAAGAGCCACGCGATGGCGGGGCGCGTCGCCTCCGGCGCCAGGTCGGTCCCGAGGGCGAAGAGGCCCGTCCGGTCGACCGTAGCCGTCGGCTCGCCCGTCACGGCAATGCCGACGTCCGGCACGCTCTGGTAGATCATCGGGACCAGGGCGTGCGTCACGGCCGGGTGGCCGGTCCAGTCGCGGCCCATGACTCGCCGCAGCGCCCGCAGAAACTCCAGGATGCCCGACCCGAACGCCGCCTCGCGGACCGACTCGCCGTTGGCGTCGAAGCCGCGCGGCCCCACGTACCGGTCGAGGTAGGCCAGGACGGCCTTCTCGCGGTCGCCGATACGGCCGGCGGCGGCCTTGTCGTCGGCGTCGCTCAGGATGGCCATCTCCGCCAAGCCCGCCACGGCGTGAGCCGCGACGTGCTCCGGCTGCGGCGCCTCCGGCTCGTCCGCCCCGCCCACCTTCTCGACGAGGCGGCCCGCCTCCTCGCGGAGCCAAGCCCGGACCTTGGCCCGCGTCCCCACGTCCCAGGCGTCGTGGCACAGGTCGTACGCCACGGCCGTCCCGTGGAGCCGCGAGATGCGGTCCATCAGGTCCAGGTTGCCCGTCAGCGGATACGTCACGATCTCGGTCAGCGCGACGTGCCGCGCCCGCGCGGCCGCCTTGGCGTCCTGGTCCAGAAGCCAGGCGGCGCCGTACCCGGCGGCCTTGAAGCCGGCCTCCTTGATGACCTCGCGGTTGCGGCCGGTGATGGCCAGCTTCTCGATCAGCTTCAGTGCCTGGTGAAGCCGCGCCGTCACGCGCCCGCCCCACTCGGTGGCGGCCGCCTGCTTCAGGGCCGCCACCTCGTCGCCCTTGCGGACGGCCAGGCGCGGGTGCTCGTCGGCGGCCGGCGGCACGTGGCCCTCGACGGTGACGACCTCGGCCTTGGCCGCCGCGGTCGGTGAGGCCGCCGCCCACGTCAGTACCAAGGCGGCCGCGAGCGCCGCGAGGCCCCCGCGATGCGCCCTGTCAAGCCGTGCATCCCACATCGGCATAGCACACTCCGGGTCAGCCGCCGGTGGCGAGGCGAAGGAGCAGCGAGAAGCCCATCGTGCCCCCGGCGTTTTCCACGCGGTACAGGATTTTGTTTTGGCCCTGCTCCAGTTTCACGAGCTGGATGTTCTCGGTCGCGTTGTACGGCTTGCGGGTTTTCGGGCTCTTCCAGACCAGCTCGTCGTTGATCCAGAGCTTGCCGTAGTCGTCGGTCGCGGTGGCGATCCAGACCTCGCGCGGGGCGTCGGAGTAGATCTCGGTGAACGCGTAGTAGATCGCGTAGGTGTCCACGACCTTCGGTTCGATCTTCCAGTACGCCGTCTTCGGCCCGACCGGCTGAACCCAGCCGACCTTCTTGTACTCCCACTTGATGCGGCGGTCGTCCTTGCCGGTGAAGACGTCGTCCAGGTTGACGTTGGCCTCGGGACCGAAGCGGGTATCGAGGTTCTCGCGGCGTCGGTCGCCCTCGAAGGGACCGATGACATACCAGGTGTCGACGTACAGCCACTGGTCCATCCGACCGCCCGTCACGAGCCGCCGCCCGGGCAGCGCGTCGAAGTTCCCGATGTCCGGCGTGTGCGTCATATCGATCTCGTCGGGCAGCAGCTCCGGCCCGCGGTAGCCCAGCATGGCCACGTCGTCGGCGCTCATGTCCACGGAGATGCCGTCGCCGGTGGCCGTGTTCGACTTGCGGGTGAACGCCAGGAGCTTCTCGCAGTTCTCCTGCATCTCGCGGACGCCGACGTTCGACTGCTTGATCTGGTCGCGGAACGCGTCCAGCCCGCCGCCCTCCTCGGTCGTGGTGATCTCCCGGTACAGGGCCTCGGTGTCGAGGGGCTTGCGGGTCGGCCGCGGAATGGCGGCCTGTTCGTAGGCCTCGGGGTAGTTGAAGCCCTGGCCGAGGCCGACCGTCCGGGCCGCCAGGAACTCCCGGTACATCGTGATCATGTCCTGCTCGATGGCCCGGGCCACGTCGTAGACCTCGTGGAACCGGAGGTCCGCGAGGCGTTGGGCGGCCTCCTCGCGGTGCCGGCGCTCGGCGTCGGTCAGCACGGTGCCGGCCTCGGTCTCGACGTCGGCGTCCTTGAACCACTTGTCGCGGATCGTGCGCATGTCCTCCAGGAGTGGGCGCATCTGCTCCACTTCCTGGGCCATGCGTTCCTGGCGCTTGGCGCGGTACTCGGTGATGACCTCGCGGAGCTCGCCCGGCGAGATCGTCCGGCGCACCTCGCCGCCCCAGAGCAGCAGGTAGACGGCGTAGGCGGCAATGGCGATGAGCGCCAAGTGCAGCGCCACGATGACCACGCGGTGGCCGAGGCTCGTCTTCGGTTCGATCGATTCAGGCATGGTGTTCTCCCATCCGTCACTCTTCCATCTGGACGCGGAAACTCCAGTCGCTCAGGCCGTAGTGCTTCAGGTGGTCCATGATGGGAAAGAGGGTCTCAAACGTGGCCCGCCGGTCGATCTCAAAGCGGACCTTCGTGTTCGGGTCGCGCGCGCGGGCGTCGCGGATCGCGTCCAGGACGCCCTGCTTGTGGACCTCGCGGTCGCCGACGAAGGTGCGGCCGTCGGCGGTCACGCGGAGGACCAGGTCCTTGTCCTTGGGCTTGACCTCCGAGACGGCGGCCCCCGGCGTGGGGAGCTGGATGCCCAGCTCCTTGATCGACTTCTTCGTCACGGCAATGACGATGAAGAAGATCAGCAGCAGGAAGACGCAGTCGATCAGCGGCCCCATCTGCACTTCGGTACTGCGGTCGCGGTTAAGCCTGACCTTCATTGGTGGCCTCCTCTTTCTTGAGGAACCAGGTGTGCATCAGGTTGCTGACCTCGGCCCCGAGGATGCCGGCGTACTGGCTGGTGCGGCTGGTGAAGTAGTGGTACAGGATGAGGGTCGGGATGGCCACGATCAGGCCCGCCGCCGTCGTGATCAGCGCCTCGCCGATGTCGCCGGCCAGCGCCGAGGGGTCGTCCATGCTGCCGACGACGCCGATCGTCGCGAACGCGCCGAGCAGCCCGAACACCGTCCCCAGGAGGCCCAGCAACGGCGCCAGCGTCCCGACCGCCACCAGCGGGTACACGCTGCGGCTGTGCTGCTCGAAGTCGCGCGAGGCGATGTCTTCGGTCGCCGCCGTCAGGTGCTCGTACGAGTTGGCCCGGTGCTCGATCAGGAAGGCGATGATCTCTCCCAGCGTGCTCTTGTTCCGCTTGGCCAGGTCCAGCGCCTGGGCGTACTGGCCCTGCTGCCAGAGCTGGTTGGCCCGGTCTGCCAGGCCCTTCGGGACAATGCGGCCGCGCCGCAGCCCGAACAGGCGGTCGAAGGCGAAGACGACGGCCACCAGGGCCAGGGCCCCGAGGGCCCACATGGTCGGCCCGCCCAGTTCCCACTTGATCTTGAAGCTCTCCCACGCCTCGGCCAGGGGGCTCGATGGCGTGGTTTCCCCTTCTTCGACGACGGCGGCGGCCGTCTCTTCAGTCGCCGGTGCCTCCGCGGGGGCGGCCGCCTCCGCTGGAGCCTCGCCGGCCCGGCCCACCGTCGCGAAAGCCCCCACGAGGGCCAGCGCGGCCACAAGCCCGTACCCCACCATTCTGCGACGCATGCCTTCTCCTTCCAGTCAAACCGATGGATTCAGGGCGTTCCCGGCGCCGGCTCGAACAGGATACGCGTCCCGTCGAACCGGACCGTCTGGTTGCCCACCGTGACCGTGGCGGTCAGGCCCTCGCCTTCGACCTTCACCGGCGGCGCCTCGCCGCGCTGGAAGGTGGCCACCACGAAGAAGTTCCCGTTCCCCTTCACCTTGATACGATGCAACGTCCCCCAGAACCCGTGTTTCGCGTCGCCGCCCTCTTTCATAGCGTCGTCGCTGTAGACGACCTCCGGGTCCCCGGGCGTGACAAAGGTGGCGGCCATCGTCGCGTCCGGATAGGCCAGGGTAAAGCCCTTTTTCCCCGTTTCGACGCCGGCGCCCTCGGCCTTCTGCCACGTCCACAGCCGCGGCCCGCCCCCGTCGATCTTGTCCACGATGGCCACCAGGGCCGGGGCGCCGCTGGCGCCGCTGTAGTCGAAGCCGAACGCCCGCAGGCCCGTAATGCCCGACGGATCGAGCGCGTCCGGGTTCCGGTTGAGCTGCCCGTCGTACAGGCCGCGCGACCGTTTCGCGTAGACGTCGCCCATGTCGAACGTGACGGTGCCCGAGCCGTCCGGCCGGGCCTCGCGGTGGATCAGCCGCCCGCACCCGCCGACGTTCGTCTCGTCCTCCGGCAGCAGCACCACGCTGCACGTCGCCCGGATGGACCCGGGGGAGTCGTCCGTCCACGTCCACGGGTGGCCGAGGGCCCGGATCTGGAACTGGCCCGCGTTCGGGTGGTTCCAGCCCTTGATATTCGACGACTTGCCGAACACCTGCCCGATGACCGCTTCCGCCGGGTCCCAGCCGGAGCGGAAGACGTGCAGCCCGAACGTCCCGGCCATCCAGTCCTTCGGCATCCCCTCGGCCGGCGGGACCGGCTTCATGTCGAGCGGATAGTGGACGAACGTCTGGGCCAGCGTCAGGCCTCCCAGGCCCCACAGGCTGCCCTTGTCGCCGAGACCCAGGGCATTCGGCTTCGTCGCCTCGCCCTCGACACCCGTGAGGTAGTTCCAGACCCAGAGCGCCGACGGCTTGTACGGGTCCGGGATGATCGGGAAATGCGTCGCCATCCACTGCGGGTTCAGCGTCAGGGTGCTGTTGACGCGCATCGCCTCGGCCCGTGCCCCGATCCGCCCCTTGCCCCCCGTCTCCGGCCCGGGGAAGACCGCCTGCATGATCTGCCGCGGCATGATGTGGCTGACGTCCGGGGTAGCGGTGACGGGGCGGCCCGTGAAGGTCGGGTACATGGAGGCGTAGACCGAGGGGTACCAGCTCGAGATCTGGGCGTAGCCGCCCGTCTCGGCCATGAACCCGCCGTCGCCGACCCCCCAGCGGTAGTGCTGCCAGTTTTGGAACCAGCCCCTCTCCACCCACAGCCGCCGCTGCGGGTTTATGCCCGTCCGCTCCCAGAGGGCGTGGTCGTCCTCCCAGAGGGCCTTCTTGACCCGGTACAGGGCCATCGGCCCGCCCGGGGCGTCTCGGTCGATGACCGCCAGCCGCGGGGCCGCCAGGCCCGTCGTCTCCATCGTCCGGACCTCGACCGTCACCGGGTGCACGCCCGGGTACAGCCGGTAGAACTGCTCGGCCTCGATCGGGATGGTCGAAATCCACCAGCGGACGCCGTCGCGGCCGACGCGCGGCCGCAGGACCAATTCCTTGTCCACCCGGATGTGCGTGAAGTAGACCGACGTGGAGGGCTTGCCGTCGTCCGACAGCCGCGCCAGGTCGATGCCCTCCGGGCTTGCCGCGTCGTCCGCCAAGGCCCTGAACTGGAGCGGGACCATCTCGAACCACGAGCCGCTCTTGACGGCGTATTCCGCGACCGTCCCCACCGCCGGCCGCGCCTTGGTATAGCCCCCCAAGGCCGTCAGCACGTCGCGGCTGCACTCGCGCGGGAGGAGCCCCGTCCAGATCCACTTCGCCGGGACCTTGCCGGGCTCCAGGTCAACCACCGGAACGCCTTCGGGCAGCGTGTAGTTCTCGGGCGCCCGCACCGGCCACGCCCGGACGACGGGGTCATGCGGCGGCTTGGGCTCAGGGCCCTTGTCGCCCCAGAGGACCATCGAGACCACCCCCGGCACGCCCCGCCCAGGCCCGTAGTAGTTGCTGCACGGGTGGTAGTTCGCGTGCGAGGTCATCAGGACGTGCTGCTGGCGCTCCGTAAAGGCCTCGAACTGGGGCACAAGCCAGGACCGAAATGCCTGGGGCCATGCGTCGCCGCACAGGTCGTACGCGACGGCGGCCCGGAAGATGTCGTGCCCGAACCCGCCCGAACCGAAGCCGTAGACGGGAATGTGGCCGTCCTCGCGGCTCTTGAACTCGGCCTCCATGGCCGCCCGCGCCCGGTCGGCATAGGCGGCGTCGCCGGTGAGCTGGTACAGCACGCCCAGGTTGATCAGGTCGCCGGCCGCCTTGGCCCGCTCCAGGTATCGCTTGCCAAAGGGGGTCTCGAGCTTCTCGCGGAGGCGCGGCAGGTCGGCCTTGCGGAAGAGGACGCGGGGGTGTTCGTCCACGGCGGGGGGCTCAAAGCTCTCGCGCACGGGACGCCGCGGAAACAGACGGCCCTCGACCGTGTCCTCGAACGCGTAACCCGCAAAACGGCCTGAGTACGTGCCCGTCAGAGCCCCGCCGGGGTCCCGCTCGAGCGTCAGGTCGAAGAACGCCGGCCACTCGCCCTTGGTCCAGAAGTCGCCGAGGACGTGGAGCAGGACGCGGAGCCGGATGGCCGTGTCCGTGACCTCGGCCTCCTCGACCACGCCCGGGTGCTCGGAGATGGTGTACCCCTTGCCCCAGACGCGGTGCCACTGGCCGCCGTCGGCCACGAGATAGAGGGTCAGGTTCGAGCCGTCCTTCTCGGCGGAGCGGTTCACCGCGTCGCGCAGGACGAGCTCTATCTCGCCGCTGAACCCGTCGGCCCGCGCCGCCGCCTGCATCGCGCAGACGCTGAGCAAGAGGGCCAAGCCGACCAATCCGCTATGAAACCCATGCCGCTTCACGTACCGGCTCCTTCCATGACACTCCACGTAAACCTAGCCGAGGCCAAGAGGATACGGCGAATGTCGCGCCGGGAGAAAAAGCGCGGAGGGCTCCAGAGAGGAACGTGGAACTGGGGTGGCACCAAGCAGCCCCGCGGCCGCTGCCATGGCGATCCCGCGCGGCCGCAGCGGCCTACCGTTCCACGTCATAGAACATCGGCAGGGCGAACTCGCCCGTGTCGTTGTATTGTTCCTCCGTCTCCAGTTCCGCGTGCGCGTCCATCGGCTCCAGGATCAGCGTGTAGCTCTCGCCCGGCCGCCGCCGCGTCACGCGCGGCAGGCTGACGCCGTCGAGTGCCGCCCACTGCCCCACCAGCACCTTGCCGCGCGGACAGTCCCCCGTCAGCACGTCGGTTACCTCGTACAGGTTGACGACGAAGGCGCGGCGATAGACGGTCGGCGGCTCGGGGGCCAGGCTCTTCGCCAGCAGCCGTGCCTCCACCACCGTCCGGTCCGGCCGCATGCGGTCCGTCAGGCGGTCGGCATAGAGACGGTACTTGTGGGCGGCCTCCGCGGGGGGGATGAAGCGGGTGTAGACGGCCACACCCTCGACCGTGCCGGCCCACTCGCCCCCGCCGCCGGGCGCCCCGCCGAAGTACAGCGGCATGGGCGGCCACGTCAGCAGGTTGCCGCGCACCTCTCCCGACACGGTCACCGGCTCGCCATCGACGTAGCAGGCAAGGCGGCCGGGCGCGTCGCCCTCGCCGCCGCGGTAGGCGAAGATCAGGTGGCGCGGGCGGCGGTCGGTCAGCCGCACCAGCCTCACCGGCGTGCTGCCGGTCCCGGTCAGGTGCGTCCGCACGGCCGCCATCACCCACTCCCCCGCCTGCACGAGCATCAGGTTGTGGCTGGTGGCGCTGGTGCCGATCATGGCGATGATGCCGGGGCGGGCCGGGCGGAGTTCCGTCGGCGTGATGACGCACTCGATGGCGACGGCGCGGCCCATGCGGCAAGCGTCGACGAGGCGGTCGACCGTCTCGATGTCGGCCTCAAAGGTCCCCCCGGCCAAGTCCATGTCGAAGTTGCGGCCGAAGGTCGCCAGGCCGCGCGGCTCCGCCAGGCACACCCGGCTGCCGCGCCGACGGTCCAGCACCCGGTTGCGAGCCGAGACATTCTGCCACAGAAAGACGAGGCCGTTGAGTTTGCCGGGCCAGTCGTCCAGCTCCAGGACGGCGGGGACGTGATGGCGCGGGGGCGTCGCGCCGGCGGACGTCACCTGCGGGGCCGCGCGCTTCCCGCCAGCTGCCCACGCCACCGACGCGTCGAACAGCCGCCACCCCTCCAGCGTCAGGTTCTCAAACGCCGCGCTCTCCAGGCCCAGGGCCACCCGCCGCGACGGGGCCTTGGCCCCTTCGTCGCGTTTCGCCGGGAGGACCGTGTCGCCCTCGATACCCACCACGGCCGCCTTCGTCGGGTCGTCCGCCAACGCCGCGATCGCCACCGTCCCCTCCTCCGCCGCGCCGACGTGCAGCGTCGTCGGCGCCTTAGCAACCGGCACCGTGTCCGAGAGGCCGGCGGCGGCGGCGTGGTTGGGGGCGGCAATCTGGAGCCGGTCGGCCTCCACCGGCTCGGTCTCGGCCGACGCCAAGTACAGCTCCGACCAGCTCGGGTGCCACGAGACCACCGGCATCGGCAACTGGCGCACCTGCACCAGGCCGAGCTGGTGGACGCTGTCGGAGACGACGGCCACCTTGTGCAGCGACGCGTAGTCCGGGTCGATGGCGTCGTCGTCGATTGCCGAGACGAGGTACCCCAGGTGCTCCAGGCGGTTCTTGACGATGGCCTCGCCCTGGCCGATGGCGGCGCTCTGGCAGACGAGAAGGGCCTTTGGGACGGAGCCGACGCCGATGGCCAGCTCGTCGCTCTCGCCCTCGTTCTGGTCGACGTCGGTCACCTTGAAGCGGACCTTGTGGATGCCGGGCTTCGGGGCGGGCCACGCGAAGACGAACGGGTGGACGGCCTTCTCGCCGAGCTTGGTCTCGCCGTCGAAGAACTCGACGCTCTTGATCCGCCCGCCGCGCGTCTTGACCGAGGCCTTCAGCTGGACCGGCCGCCCCAGCGGGAACGTCTGGTTCGCCTTCAGGTCCATCCAGTCGAGCGTGAAGGGCGTGGCCAGCGGGAACCATTCCTTCTGCCTGATGATCTGGACCACGTTGGCCGCCCACCGCACGTACCCCTCGACGGTGAAGTGGTGGGTGTCGCAGTAGGGGCCGATGCTCTCGATGACCGCCGTGCGCGGCACCGTCTCGGGAATCCTGTGGATCATGGCGTCGGCAAGGTCCTGGTGGGCGGGCTTCTTCGGGGCGTCCATCTCGATGCGCGACCACAGGACCGGCAGGTCCGGCAGGTTCAGGTCCTGCCGCACCTGCTTGATGCAGGTGGTGGCGAGGGTGAGCATCTCGCGGGCGCGGGCTTCGTCGCGGGCCTCCAGGCGGCCGAGCATGACGAGCATGCCGCCAAAGGTGACGTGGGGGGCGACTTCCTTGGCGGCTTCGATGAGCTGGTCGTACTGCTGGCGTCCGCGCAAGAAGTTCTTCTCGACGCTGGCGGCGCTCTTGGCCACGCTCAGGATGCCAATATGGTACTCCGGGTACGCCGCCGCCAACGCCTTGATCGTCGGCATGCCCGGACCCATCCGGTTGCCGCGCCCCGACGCCGCGATCGGCGGCACGGCCTGGACCCACTTGCGCTCGCGGAAGTCGAACTTCCAGCCGCGCGGGTGCGGCTCGGTGTCGGGGGGGCTCGCGCGGCCTTCCATGTTCGAGTGCCCGATGGTGAGGTAGACCACGAAGCGTTCGCGCGGCACCTCTTCAGTCCCGAGGAGGACGGCCCGCGCGGGCCCGACCGGAACGAGGGCGGCAAGGCAGGCGAGCAGCGCGGTCCGCATGAGGCGACTCCCTTTGGCATCGACCGTTCGACGTGGCCGCGGCGGCACGGGATTATACGCCGGTGGCGGCCGCTTCCACGAGACGGATGCGTCGGCGTGGGGGGACGGCCCCACCGGGTTGAACCGCGCGTCGCCGCGGAGGGACCGCCCGAAGTGGCCCGGTTTCCCCATCGGTCGCCGCCCCCCGCCGGCCCAAGAGAAAGGGCGCCCCCGAAGCCGGGAGCGCCCTTCTGCGTCATCCAACCCACCGTGGACGATGGGCGTCGTTACGGGTTACCGCCGCTTCCGCGCCACCAGGCCCGTCAGGCCGAGGCCCACCAGGGCCAGCGTCGCCGGCTCGGGCACGACCTGCAGCATGTTCACGAAGCCGCGCGCCTCGCCCGCGACCGTCGGCTCGAGGATGATGACGGCGTCCTCGCCGTCGGCCAGCGTCAGCGTCACCAGAGCGAAGTTCTGGCCGTCCACCCAGGTGCTGCTGTTGGCGTCGTTCGGGTAGCTGCTCTTGTCGGTGCCGTTCGGAACCTGCGGGCCGTTGGTGATCGCGTTGACGGGCGACCAGGCGCTGTAGTCGGTCGCGCCGGAGGCTGTGGTGACCGCGCCGGCATAGACGTCGTACTGGTCGTAGCCGTCTCCCTTGCCGTCGTTGTTGGTGTTGCGGCCGGTGATGAAGAAGTCCCAAGTACCGGCCCCGAGCCCCGAGACCCGGGTCCCGATGGCCAGCCAGGAGGTGTCGCCGTCGCTCACGAAGTGGGCGCTCTGGGCGTTGGTGTCGTAGATGTCGCCGTCGTCGCCGTTCATGCCGGCGCCGAACTTGCTGCCCAGGTCATGCGGCACGAAGCCCGTCAGGGCCCAGTCGAGGACCTGCTTGGCCTCGCCGGTCTCCTTGCCGAGGTCCACGGACGCGGACGTGGCCACGCCCTGGTCGTCCACCAGCCCGCTCATGACGCCGCCGCCCGCGTCGGTGTACTTGTTCCAGGTCGTGCCGGTGATGGCCCCGGCCACCTGGGCGGGCGTGTTCGTGTCGGCGTCGTCCACGAGAGTATTCGTGAAGTTGACCATGACGCCTGCCTGCGCGCCGGCCGCCATTCCAAGCACAACCGCCGCCAGAACCCAACCTGCGAAATGCCGTTTCATCGTGTCTCTCCTGTTCCTCATTCGTCCGGGTTCGGAACCGGGGCTCGACGCGGGCACAACGTCCCCGCGGAACCCGCTATCCTAGTATACCTCCCAGAGGCCGCGCCGCCATGCGGCTGAGCGTAAACGTTTTACGGTTTTGCGCCGTTCCCCCGCGTGCGCGGCCGTTGGTGGCCATTTTCTGCCCCTTTTGCCCGCTGCCGCCAGCGCCAGGCCCGCCCCCGCGAGCACCAGCGTCGCCGGCTCCGGCACGACCTTCGCGAAGGCGTCTTCCTCGTTGCTGACGCGGAGGGCGTCCAGCGCGCCGCCAGACCCGCCGACCGACAGGCCGAGGAGGTCCAGCCAGTCGCCGAACAGGTCCGAGCCGCCGGCCACCAGGTCCGCCAGGCCCAGGCCCCCTTCGCCGCCCGTCAGGTCCGGGTCGATCCAGAGCGAGATGGCATCATCGCCCTGCCCGACCGAGAGCGAGGCCAGCAGCAGGTGGACGTCGCCGTCGGCGTAGCCGGCGCCCGTCTGCTGCCCGAAGAGCTCCAGCACGCCGCCTTCGGCCAAACCGAGGGCGTCGTCCGAGGCCGCGCCGTCGACCCAGAGGAGTGCCTCCTCGCCGACCGCGCCGTCGAGACGGGCCAGGCACGAGAGCCAGATGTCGCCGGCCAGGCCGCCCGCGATGAAGCGGGTCGTGATGTGGCCGGCCCGCGCGCCGGGGGCGTTGCCCGCCCCGCCGCTCGCGCCGACCGGTTCGTCGTTCACGTAGCCGGCGCCGCCGTACTGGAGCTGGGCTCCGGGGTCGTACCGCGGGTCGTCGCTGTTGGCGTCCCACGGCTCGGCCCACCCGGGGGCGACATAGCTGACCGTCTCGAGGTCCTTGCTCTGGTCGCCGTAGTGGAAGCCCTCGCGCATCGTGCCGACGAACGGACCCTGCGCCGGCTCGCTCGTGGTCAGCACCTGCCCGTATTGCCGCATCAGCGCCTGCAGCGTCGCCATGTCCACCAGCTGGACGGGCGTGTTCTCGTCAATCGCCTCGACGGCGGCCGTGCCGGCCGACTGGCCCAACACCATGAAGACCGGCTCCATCCGCATCGAGCCAAACGCCGTGTGCGACGCCGACACCGCGCAGACGACCAGAAGGTTGTCGGCCTCGCCGGCCTGAGGCGTGATAGCGCCGTAGTCGATGCTGTACGTCTCGCGGAGGCTGCCGAGCCAGAAGTTGCCCTCGGTCTCGACCCAGTCGTTCGTCGGGTCGCCGTCGTCGGTGTGGCGCAGGTACCGGTGCGTGTTGTGCGAGTCCATCGGGTAGGCGCCGAGACCGATGGGGTTGTCCGCCTCGCGGTCGAGGGTGCAGTTGTCCTCGGTCATGACGTACTGGCCCAGCATGCGCCGGGCCTCCCGCACGTAGAGCTGGTGCGGGAAGTTGTCGTTGTCGGTGAACTCGTCGATGGCCAGGCCCCAGTCGGCCATCTGGCTGCGCACCGAGGCCGGCGCGTCGAACGCCAGGTAGTACAGGAACCCTTTCGTGTAGTCGATGTGGTCCTGGACGATCTGCTCGCGGGTGGCGTCGTCGGCATCCGGATAGGCGTAGTTGCCGCCGATGTAGTCGGTCGAGGCGGGGCCCCAGTTGTTGATATCGTGCTTGTCGCCGGGGCCGGGGATGCCGGTGTTCAGGCGCAGGACGTCGCCCAGGCTCTTGCCGGCCTTCAGGTACCGGTCATGCAGCTCGTAGCGGGACCGGTCGTAGTTCTCCGGCGCGTTCTCGCCGCTGGCGCCCCAGAGGTCGGTCCACGAGACCTGGTACGCGTCGGACTTGTTGAACGTCAGCCGGTAGCAGTACGCCTGGACCCGGTCGTCGGCCGACCCGTTCGGCCCGGCCGGGGCCGTCTCCTGGATACCGGCGATGAGGCCGCTCGACGGGTCGCCCGGGACCACGTACGGGTCGACGTGCGTGTCGCCGAAGACGTGCTCGCGTGTGTGGTCGTAGGCCAGGCCGTTGTAGGTCTCGCCGTAGGTGGCGCGGGCCTCGCGGCCAACGGTGTAGCTGACGCCGGCGGCGGCCATAAGGTCGCCCTCGTAGGTGCCGTCGATGAAGGCCTTGCCGCGGAAGGTGTTGCCCTGGAGCGTCGTAATCGACTGGAGGGTCGCGCCGGCCTTCGCGACGCCGCCCGTCCGGTCGAGCCGCTGGAGGCGATAGACGTCGACGCCGGCCTCGGCGACCATGGCGTCGTAGACGGCCTCGGCCTTGTGCGACTCGATGTCGTAGCTGCCCTCGGCGCCGTAGTCCCAGCCCTTGACGCGGCGGTAGAAGTCGTAGCTCATGCCGCCGATGGCGTCCTTGTCGCCGACGTCGGTGCGGCCCAAGCCGCCGCTGGAGAGGCCGCCCAGGTGGCTGACGTACCGGGGGGCGCCGCCCGCGTCCGTGCCCACGTAAGAGCCGGGGTCGATGAGGGCCACGGTCTTGCCCATGCGGGCGGCCTGGACGGCGGCCGTGACGGCCCCCGACGTGCCGCCGTAGACGACGACGTCGTAGTCGTAGGTCTCGGCCATCGCCGCCCCGGTGGCCAGGGCCGCGATCGCCACTGCCAGCATGGTCCGCATGCGGTATCCTCCTCAAGACGCAGAACGGGGGCGGACGTGCCGCCTGCGCGGCCCCTCCTGCCCCCGACGCGCACGTCGCTGGTTTCTCTGCTTCCCGCACTCCTATAATACGCGATATGGGCCTCGGGGCCATGCGGCCCGGCGTAAAAGATTTACGTTTTCGCGTCGAACGGCCGATAGGGCCCGAGGCCCGGAAAGGAGCGCAGCCATGGCCCGAACGCCTCGCGTCGCCCTGCTCGTCGAGACCGACCGCGGCTACGGCCGCGCCGTCCTCTGGGGCATTGCTGCCTACGTCCGCGAGCACGGGCCGTGGCGGCTGTACCTGGAGCCGGGGCCCACGGACCGGACGTACGACTTCACCGGCTGGCAAGGCGACGGCATCATCGCCCAGTGTTACGGCGACCACCACACGCGGGCCGTCCGCGAGGTCGGGGTGCCCACGGTCAGCGTCTCGGTGGCCGAGCCCGACTACGCCGACGCCTACGTCCTCATGGACGATGCCGCCATCGGCCGTGCCGCCGCCCACCACCTCCTCGACCAGGGCTTCACGGAGTTCGCGTACTCGGGCCTGGAGAACAGCTGCCACTCCGAGCGGCGCGGGCCGGCCTTCGCCGACGCCGTCCGCGAGGCCGGCTTCGCCTGCCACACCTACGCCCACGCCCACGGCCAGAAGGTCCTGCTCCAGATCCAGGAAGAGGAGGCCGACTTGGCCGCCTGGCTGCGCGGCCTGCCCAAGCCCATCGGCGTCATGGCCGCCGACGACCTTGGGGGGCGGCACATGGTGGAGGTCTGCGACCACGCCGGGCTCCGTGTGCCGGACGACGTCGCCATCATCGGCGTCGCCCACGACCGGCTCCTGTGCGAACTCAGTCTGCCGACCCTGTCGAGCGTCGACGTCGCCGGCAACCACATCGGCTACCGGGCCGCCCAGGAGCTGGACCGCCTGATGCGCCGCCGCGCTCCCGCGAAGCGACGCCGGCCCCTCCTCGTCGAGCCGGCGGGCGTGGTCGCCCGGCGCTCCACCGACGTGCTCGCCATCGACGACCCCGTCCTCCTGGCCGCCGTCCAGTATATCCGCGCCCGCCCCTCCGAGCCCCTCCGCGTGGAAGACGTGGTCGACCACGTGGCCGTGGCGCGGCGAAGCTTGGAGCGGCGGTTCAAGCACCGCCTGCGGCGGACGATCCTGGCCGAGATCAACCGGTGCCACGTCGAGGAGGCCAAACGCCTCCTCCGGGAGACCGACCTGCAGATGCCCGAGGTGGCCGACCGGGCCGGCTTTCGCCGCCCCGAACGCCTCAGCGAAATCTTCAAGCGCGAGACGGGCGTCTCGCCGAGCGACTTCCGCCGGCGCCGCCGCCTCCGCTGACCCCTCCGGATGCCGCGGCCCGACGCTACGGGGCGTCCATGACGAGCACGCCGGTCCCGTTCAGGCGGTCGGCCTTCAGGTCCTGCAGGGCCCGGTTCGCCTCCGCGAGCGGGTAGGTCGTCGTGTGCGGCCGGAGGGGCACCGCCGCCGCCTCGGCCAGCAGGTCGCGGCCGTCGTCGCGGGTGTTGGCGGTCACCGAGCGGAGGTCCCGCTCGTGGAAGAGGCACGCCTCGTAGTCCATCTCGGGGATGGGGCTCATGTGGATGCCCGCCAGCGCCAGCGTCCCGCCCTTGCGGAGTCGCTTCAGCGCCGGCGGCACCAGCTCCCCCGCCGGGGCGAAGATGATCGCGCTTTCGACCTCCACCGGCATGTCGTCGGCCCGCTCGCCGGCCCAGGCGGCCCCCATATCGCGGGCGAGCCGCCGGTGCCCCTCGCCGCGCGTCACCACGTACACCTCCATCCCCCGGTGCCGCGCAATCTGCATGATCACGTGCGCGCTCGACCCGAATCCGTAGATTCCCAGTGTGCCGCCGTCCCGCGGGCGGCTGCGGCGAAAGGCCCGGTACCCGACGATGCCGGCGCAGAGAAGCGGGGCGGCTTCAACGTCGCCGAAGGCCTCGGGCAACTCGTAGAGGAACGCCTCCGGGGCGACGGCCCTCGTCGCGTAGCCCCCGTCGGCGTGGTAGCCGGTAAACCGCTGCGCCGCGCAGAGGTTCTCGCGGCCGCTCGTGCAGAACGCGCATCGGCCGCACGTGTGCCGCAGCCACGCCACGCCCACGCGTTGCCCTTCGTCCAGACGCTCGCACCCCGGGCCGAGGCGGTCCACGACGCCGACGATCTGGTGCCCCGGGACGATGGGCAGCGTCTGTTCGGGCAGGTCGCCCTCGATGACGTGGAGGTCGGTGCGGCACACGGCGCAGGCCCGGACGCGTAGGCGGACCTCGCCCGGGCCGGGTTCCGGGTCGGGCCGCTCGACGAGCTCGAGCGGCGAGGAGTCGATCGGCGCGATGGCCGCCAGCTGCATGGCCTTCATCGCATCCCTCCACAGCGGGCCACCCCGCCGCCTAGACGGGGGGCGGGCCTTCCTCCCAGAGGCCCTGGATGCCCGTCACGATCATCGAGATCGAGACCGCGCCGATGAGCAGGCCGTTGATCCGCGCGAGGATGTTGACGTACCGCTCGAAGAGGTGTTCGCGCGCGCCGCGGAGCCGGTCGCGGAAGAGCTTGAACGCCAACACGACGAGAATCGCCACCGCCACCCCCATCGCCAGGACCCCGATGCCCGTCAGGTGCGGATGGGCCTTGCCGATGAGGATCGACTGGGTGATCGTCCCCGCGCCGATCATGAACGGCATGGCGATGGCCGAGGGGAGTTGCTCGACCGACCCGCGGAGCATCTCCGTCGCGTGGTAGCCGCGCGTCGTGTAGTTGTACGCGATGACCAGGAAGATCAGGCCACCGAAGACCCGGAGGGCCCCGGCCTGGAGCCCGAGGACGTCCTCGAGGATCGCCTCGCCGCCCATCGCGAAGATGATGAAGACGCCGAACGAGATGAGCCCCGCCCGCGCGAGCACCTTCGCGAACGTCCGCGTGTCGAGTTCGTCGATCAGCCCGCCCAGGTACAGGCAGAGCGCGAACGGGTTCAGGATAACCAGGAACCCTGTCACGGAATGGATGATGGGCATCATGGCGTGGACGCGTCTCCGTCTGCGGCGGCTTCGTCGGCGCCCGCCGCGGCGGGCACCGCGGCATCACCTTCGACGAGGCCCTGCTCCACGAGGAAGTCCCGGGCCACGTCTTCCGGCGCCTCCTTGTGTCCGTCCACCCGGTAGTTGAGCCGCCGCATCGTCCCATCGTCCAGCCGCCCGCCCAGGACCTCCAGCGCCCGCCTCACCTCCGGGTGCGCCTCCAGCACCTCCCGGCGCACCACCGGCGCCGCGTGGTACGGTGGGAAGAAGTGCCGGTCGTCGTCCAGCGTGACCAGGTCGTAGGCGGCAATGCGGCCATCGGTCGCGAACGCGCAGATCACGTCCACCTGGCCCCGGGCGACCGCCTCGTACATCAGCGACGCGCTCATGTCCACCGCCCCGCCGAACCGCAGGCCGTACGCCTCGCGGAGCCCGGGGTACCCGTCCTCGCGTTCCTGGAACTCGCTGGTGAATCCGGCCATCAGCCCGTCGTCCACCGCCACCAGGTCCGAGACCGCCTCCCAGCCCTTCTCCTCGGCGTCGGCCTGCCGCACCGTGAGCGCGTAGGTGTTGTTGAAGCCGAACGGCTCGAGCCACACCAGGGCGAACCGCGCGGCGTACCCCTGGCGCACGGCCTCCAGCACCGCCTGCGGGTCGCGGAGGCCGCTCTCCTTGAGCACCGCCTGGTAGCCGGTGCCGGTGTACTCGGCGTAGAGGTCGATCTCGCCCTTGGCCAGCGCCCCGTGGCAGATCATCGTGCCGCCCAGGGCGAAGACCCGCTCGACGGCCAGGTCCGTCCGGGCCTCGATCATCTGGGCCATCAGCTCGCCCAGGATGAACTGCTCGCTGAACTCCTTGCTGCCGATGCGGAGGACGGTCGGCTCGCGGCCGCCCGCGACCGTGCCATCTTCGGGCGCCTCGGCGTACCCCTTGCCGCCGGTCGCCCATGCGACGAAGCCGAGGACCGCCAGCACGAGCGGCGCGACCTTCGCCGCCGGTTTCAGCCGCGCCTTGAGCGTGCCCCGCTCGTGGCGGCGGGCGGGCTTCAGGCCCCACTCGGCCGCCCAGATGGCCCCGTCGACGAGCAGGGCGAGGATGGCGGCCGGAATCGCCCCGTAAAGGACCAGGACGCGGTTGTTCATGCCGAGGCCGCGGATGATGAACTGGCCCAGGCCGCCCGCCCCGATGAACGCCGAAAGCGTGGCGATGCCCACCGCGATGACCGCCGCCGTCCGGATGCCCGCCACCATCACCGGCAGCGCGAGCGGCATCTTCACCAGCCGCAACTGCTGCCACCGCGTCATCCCCATGCCGCGCGCCGCCTCCAGCGTCGCGGGCGGCACACCGGAGAGGCCCGTGAGCGTGTTCCGCGTGATCGGGAGCAGCGCATACAGCGCCAGGGCGACCGTCGCTGGCACCACGCCGATCATGCCCAGCACGCCCAGCAGGATGGCCAGCATCGCCAGGCTCGGCACGGTCTGCACGACGCCCAGGACGCCCATCAGCGGCGAGCGGAGCCACGCCACCCGCGACGCCAGCACCCCAAGCGGCACGCCCAGCGCCACCGCCGCCCCCACCGCGATGCCCACGAGCGCCAGGTGCTCGCCCGTGCGCAACCACAGGTCCGGCAGGCGTTCGACGACCGTTTCCATCCAGGCGGCATCCATCAGAGCAGCTCCTGGAAGTCGCTGAGTTGCTGGGCGGGCTTCTCGAACAGTTCCCGCACGAAGTCGCTCGCCGGGTCGCTCGTGAGCGCGTCCGGCGCCCCGACCTGCTCCAGGTTCCCGTCGTGGAGGACGGCAATCCGGTCGGCCAGCGTCAGGGCCTCGAAGATGTCGTGCGTGACGAAGACCACCGTCTTGCCCAGCTCGTTCTTGATGCGGATCAGTTCCTGCTGGAGCCCGTCGCGCGTCACGGCGTCGAGGGCGCCGAAGGGTTCGTCCATCAGGAGGTACGCCGGGTCGGCCGCCAGCCCCCGCGCCACGCCGACGCGCTGCTGCTGGCCGCCGGAGAGCTCGTGCGGATACCGGTCGGCGAAGTCCGCCGGCGCAAGGCCCACCATGTCGAGGAGTTCGGCGGCCCGTGTCCGACGCCGCCCCACGTCCCAGCCGAGCAGCTTCGGCACGATGGCCACGTTCGCGCCGATCGTCATGTGCGGGAAGAGGCCGATGCCCTGGAAGACGTAGCCGATTGAGCGGCGCAGCGCGATGCGGTCCTGGCGCAGGATGTCGCGCCCGTCGACAAGGATGTCGCCCTCGGTCGGCTCGATGAGCCGGTTGATCATCTTCAGCGTCGTCGTCTTGCCGCACCCGGACGAGCCGAGGAGCACAAGCGTCTCGCCCTCGGCTACGGTGAGGGAAACGTCCCGGACGGCGAAGGTGCGGCTGCCGTCGTACGACTTGCTGACGTGCTTCAGTTCGATCATCGGGGACGCCTGAGCGGGTTCGCGGCGGAAGGGTCCATTATAGGGGACCGCCACCAGAGTGCAAACGCGCTCAGCGAAGAAGCGGCAGCGCGGCCTACCGAGCGCGCGGCTCGTCGCGGCGCTGGCGCCCGCGGGTCTGCGAGGCCGCCCCGACAATCGCCGGCACCGCCGCCGCCAGCGGCAGCGCCATCGGGTACCGCGCCAGGCTGGTCGCGAGCGGGTCCCGCGCCGCCGGCACGAGCATGGCCAGCGCGAGCACCCCGCCGACAAGCAGGTACGCCCCGACGAGCGACGTGATGAAGATGAGCATCCCGCGGAAGACCAGCAGCGCGAGCACCGCGCCGGCCAGGAAGCCGATCGCCCCGCCCGCCAGCACCACGAGCGGGTCGAGGCCGGCGGCGTGGCCGATCGTGCCGCCGACCAGCCCGCCCGCCAGGCCGCCGAAGAGGCTGACGGCGTACTTCAAGAGCGGCCACGCCAGAAGGCCGAGGGCCCCCGCCCCGACTAGGACGCAGCCGATCTCGGCGTAGCCCGCAAGCCCTGCCGCGTCCGCCACCACCAGCCCGACGAGCGCCCCCAGCAGGGCCGCGTACACGATCACCACGCCATGGAAGAGCTTCAGGCCGTAGAAGAGCGAGACGAGGCCCAGGGCGATCGCCAGGGCGGCCTCCCACCACGGCATGGCGAGCAGGATGTCCGGCACGGCCGCCAGGGCCGCATCCAACGACTCCGCCGCAGATCGGATCGGTTCCACCGCATCGCCCCCTGCACCCATGTCAGTCCTCCCCCCGGGCGAGGACGGGGTTGCTCTCGTCCTCGTCGGGCCCGAACGGTTCCGCCTCGGTCCGGGCATCCCGCCGCGCGCACAGCACGCGCTGCACCACGATGCCGATGCCCGTGAGCAGCATCCAAGACGAGGCCAGGGTCAGCGGATACCCCTCGTGGAGCGGGACGGCGCCGGTTGCCCGCGTGGCCGCCAGGTGCGCCACGCCCAGCACCACCAGGGCCGCGCCCTGGGCGGCGGTGACGAGGTGGCGGCTGAAGCGGAAGCGGAGGACGGCGACGGTCGCCCCGCCGAGGAGGCCCGCGAGCGCCGCCGCCAGCACCCGGTCCGCCGCCAGGTTCGGCCCGCGGACGCTGACCTCGTAGGCCCGCTCGCGGACGTCCATGAGCAGGTAGGTGGCGAAACCTTCCTCGGGGAGCGCCAGGGCCGTAAGCGTGGCGAGCACGACCGCGAAAACGGCCGCCGCCAGGACCACGTGGGCGATCGTCCGGAAGAACGCCGCCAACCCGCCCACCACCACGCCGCCGATCACGACAAGCAGCCAATCGGGCAGCGGCACGAAGGCCGAGGCCAGCAGGCCCGCGCCGCAGCCGAGGACCGTGAGGCTGAGGACGTCGAAGAGCGTGGCCCAGCGTCCGCCGAAGACCAGGTACCAGCCGCCGATGATCGCGAGCAGGGCCGCCCCCCAGTCCGGTACGAGCAGGTTGAGCGGTGCGCTGAGGGCGGGGGCCAGGGCCGATTCCCTTCCGGCAGGTTGGTGCGGGGCCATTCTGGCGACCGGGCCCGGGCGCGGTCAACCGTTTTCGCGTTGGCCCGACCGCGCAAGTTGGAAAACCGCCGACCGACTCTCGGCGCGAGCCGCCCGCCCTCGCCGAACCGCGGGTACCCCCTTGCCCACCCCCGGCCCCGGTGCTAGCATCCGTGGTTCGCCCGCAGGATTGTGGACGCCCAGGGAGCCGTTTCGCGTGCCCGACGTGCCGACGACCCCGCCCCCGGCCGCACCCGTACCGGCGGCCCATGCGCCACCCGAGGCTCACGGTGACGAGACCATCGTCGTCCAGGGGGCCCGCACGCACAACCTCAAGAACCTGACGGTCCGCATCCCGCGCGACAGGCTGGTCGTCGTCACGGGCCTCTCGGGCAGCGGCAAGTCGAGCCTCGCCTTCGATACGATCTACGCCGAGGGCCAGCGCCGCTACGTCGAGTCCCTCTCGGC
>CAYNLG010000051.1:26043-28089 GCA_964397995.1 uncultured Anaerolineales bacterium | reverse complement strand
GCGGTGATCTCGTTCTTGACGATGTCGGCCCCGATGAAGTCGCCCGTCAGGTACCGGCCGGAGCCCGTCGTCGCGCACCCGCGGACCCGCACACGGCCCGCGCCGCCGCGCGCCTCCAGAGCGGTGCCCACCTTGTAGAGGCCGTCGGTGACGGCCGCCAGGGGGCGGCCGGCGGTCATCAGGTACTCGCGCGCCAGGACGCGCCCCTCGGCGTCGACCGCCACCACGTTCGTCGAGATGCTCCCGACGTCCACGCCGACGAAGACGTCCACCGGCTCGGTCCCCTCCGGGAACGCGTCCGGCTCGGTCCGGATGGCGTAGCCGTCGTTCTCCAGCGGCGGGTGCAGCTCGCCGCCCCCGTACCGCCGCGACGCCAGGTACTCCTTCAGCGGCGCCACGGAGTCGAGGCGGCCGAGGGTGCCCAGCTCGCGGGCGACCACCACGGCGCCGATCGCGCCCATCGAGGCGAAGTGGTCCGGGATGAGCAGCTCGCCCTCGGCCAGGTCCAGCGTCTCGGTGAAGGCCCGGACCATGCCCGCGTTGGCGGCCACGCCGCCCTGGAACGCGATCCGCGGGGCGAAGGTCTTGCCCTTGCCGATGACGGCCTTGAAGTTACGGGCCATGGCGAAGCAGAGGCCGGCCACGATGTCGTAGTCGGGCGTCCCCTCCTGCTGGAGGTGGATCATGTCGCTCTTGGCGAAAACCGAGCAGCGGCCGGCGATGCGCGGGACGTACTCGGACTTCAGGGCCATCTCGCCCCACTGCCGCTCGATCGAGACTCCCAGCCGCGACGCCTGCTGGTCCAGGAAGCTGCCCGTCCCGGCGGCGCACAGCGTGTTCATCGCGAAGTCGCGGACGCGGAGGCGGCCGGTCTTCGGGTCCTCCTCCAGCAGGACCAGCTTCGAGTCCTCGCCGCCGATCTCGATGATCGTCCGCACGTCCGGGTACAGCGCCGCGGTGGCCTTGGCCTGGGCGATGACCTCGTTGACCGGGGCCATGTCGTAGAGCTCGCCGAGGACCGCCGTGCCGGCGCCCGTCAGGGCCACGCCCTCGATCTGGGAGGTGGGCACCTCCGCCAGAAACGCCTCCAGGGCCTCCAGGGCGGTCTCCAGGGGCTTGCCCCGGGTCCGGATGTACGCCTCGCGATGGACGCCCAGGGCGTCGTCCACGAGGACGAGGTTCACGCTGACCGAGCCGATGTCGATTCCCAGGTACACGCGCGTCCCTCCCGTCATCCGGCAAGGGCGGGGGCCGGATGCGTTATCCCCTCTCGCGTCTCGCTCTCGGCCGCCCCGCGGGTGCGGCGCGGCTCCGCGGCCACGGACCGGCGCGCGCTCGGGCCGGCCCGATGGAATCTCGGCATTATAGAGCCGTGCCGGCCGCCGCGTCAATTTTCGATTGACACCTTCTGCGGCGGGGCTCATAGTTCGGGGTCTGCCCATCGGGGGAGCCCTTCGCGCCCATATGGCCCAGGTGCCGGAAGCCCGGTTCGAGCAGTACCTCGTGGATCGCGGCCTCGCGACCGAGGCCGAGGTCCGCGCCGCGCGGGCCCGCCTCAACCAGGCCCAGGTCGACGGCAAGGACCTGTCGCTGCCCGAGGCCTGCGTCGCCGTCGGCGCCATCACCGAGAGCCAGGCCCGCCGCGCCGTGGCCACCATGAAGGAAGAGACCGCCGCCCCCGCCGTCCAGATTCCCGGCGTCCAGTTGCTGGAGAAGGTGGGGCGCGGCAGCCAGGCGGTGGTGTACAAGGGCCGCCAGGTCTCCGTCGACCGGGTCGTCGCGGTGAAGATCCTGCTCTCGCAGCGGGCCCGCGAGCCCGAGAGCCGCAAACGCTTCATCCAGGAGGCCCGCTCGGCCGCCCAACTCTCCCACAACAACATCGTCCAGGCCATCGACGCCGGCGAGGCCGACGGGTACTCCTACTTCATCATGGAGTACGTCGACGGCACGACCGCCCACGACATGCTCAAGGCCCGCCCCAAGGGCCTGGGCGAGACCGAGTCCATCCGCATCATCATCCAGATTGCCGAGGCCCTGGCCCACGCC
>CAYNLG010000051.1:0-26033 GCA_964397995.1 uncultured Anaerolineales bacterium | reverse complement strand
CGGACGGCTACGTCTACTTCCTGATGGAGATGATCGACCCGCCCCGCACCGTGGCGGACCTGATGCAGGAGCGCGGCGGTCCGCTGGAGGAAGCCGAGGCCGTCCGCATCATCCTCCAGGTGACCGAGGCCCTGGCCCACGCCCACTCGCGCGGGTTCATCCACCGCGACGTCAAGCCCCAGAACGTCATGCTGACGACCGACGGCGTGGCGAAGCTTGCCGACATGGGCCTGGCGCGCCATACCGCCGACGCCGAGAGCGCCCTGGAGGAGGCCGGCAAGGCCTACGGCACGCCCTACTACATCGCCCCGGAACAGGTGCGCGGCGACCCGGAGATCGACTTCCGGGCCGACATCTACTCCCTCGGGGCGACCCTCTACGAGATGCTCACCGGGCGCCCGCCGTACACGGGCGGCTCGCCCCAGGAGATCATGAAGAGGCACGTGACGGCCAACCTGACCCCGCCCGACCACGTCAACCCGGACCTGTCGGCCGGCGCGAGCGAGGTCGTCGAGGTCATGATGAGCAAACGCCGCGAGGACCGCTACCGCTCCACCGAGGACCTGCTGGTGGACCTGCGGTCCGTGGCCGCCGGCGAGCCGCCGCGCATCGCCCGCGAACTGGTCGGCATGGGGGAGAACCTGATGGAAGGCCTGGCCGAGGGCGAGGGCCTGGACGAGGCCGCCCCCCCCGAGGCCGCGCCCTCCGAGCCGTTCGCGGTCAATCAGCTCTCGATCGTGCTGATCGTCATCCTGGGCGTCTCCATCGTCGTCAACATCCTCCTGCTCGTGCTGAAGTAGCGGCGCCGGCGATGCGGCGCGACCCCCAGCTCGGCACCGATCCCGTCGGCCGCCTGCTCGTCCACTTCACCGGGGCCGCCCTCGTCGGCCTGGTGGCCCACGCCCTGTACAACATCGTGGACCGCATCTTCGTCGGCCACTTCGTCGGCCCCGAAGGGCTCGGGGGCCTGACGGTCGCGTTCCCGCTCATGCTGACGCAGATCGCCTTTGTCCAGCTCGTCGCCGGCGGGGCCGCCACCCTCATCCCCATCAGCCTCGGCCGCCGCGACCCCGACCGCGCCCACCGCGCCCTCGGCAACATGGTCGGCGTCATGGTCGGCACCGGCGTCGTCCTGGCCATCGCGGGCCTCGTGCTCCTGGACCCGATCCTCGACCTGCTCGGGACGGCCGAGGCGGTCCGCCCCTTCGCCCGCGACTATCTCCAGGTCATCCTGGGCGGCCTGCCGCTGGTGCAGGTCGGCATCGGCCTGACCTTCACCCTCCGCGGCGCGGGCCGCCCGCGGCTGGCGGCCATGATCATGGTCGCTTCGGCGGCCCTCAACATCGCCCTCGACCCCGTCTTCATCGAGGTCCTCGGGATGGGCGTCCGCGGGGCCGCCGTCGCCACCCTCATCGCCCAGGTCCTGGCCCTCGCGTGGGGCCTCGGGCACTTCCTCCGCGGACGCGGGCCGCTGGCCCTCCGCCTCCGCGACCTTCGGCCGCGCTGGCACGTCGTCCGCGAGATGCTCTCCCTCGGCTTCGCCCCGTTCCTCATCGCCGCCACCGGGGCCTTCCAGAACGCGCTGCTGAACGAGCGGCTGATGGCGCGCGGCGGGAAGCTGGGCATTGCCGCCATGGGCGTCGTCTTCGCCGTCCGCAGCCTCAGCCTGATGATCTTCTTCGGCATCGGCGACGGCATGCTCCCCATCGTCGGTTTCAACTACGGCGCCGAGCAGCCGTGCCGCGTCCGCCGCACCCTCCTCCTGGCCATGGGCGCCGCCCTGGCCGCGGGGGCCACTGTCCTGGCGGGGGTCGAGCTCGCCCCGGGAGCCATCGCGGGCCTCTTCATGGAGGATGCTCCGGAACTGGAGGCCACGACGGTCACGGCCCTGCGCCTGTTCGCCCCGGCCCTGCTGCCGATGGCCTTCTTCATGCTGGCCGCCCGCTACTTCCAGGCCGTCCATCGGCCGCGCACCGCCACCCTCCTCGGCATCACGCGCCAGCTGGTCCTGTTCGTGCCGGCGGTGCTGCTGCTCTCGCGGGCGATGGGCCTGGAAGGTATCTGGCTGGCCCTGCCGGTGACGGACCTGGGGGCGGCGCTGCTGGCCCTGGCCCTCCTCGGCCGCGACCTGTGGCAGACCCGGGAGGCGTGCCGCGTCGAGGGCCCCGGACCGGGCGTGCCGTAGGTGCAGAGGCGCCCCGCCCCGTTGCCGGCCGATGTGCCGCGGCAGGGGAGGCCCTACGCGTCCGGCTCCAGTTGCGCCCGCGCCGCCGGCGACATGAGCTTCCGGGCACTCGCCTCCACTTGCCGCAGGTAGTGGCGCAGGATTTGCCCCTCGATCTGGTCGGGCGAGGGGTAGTCGGCAAAGGACTCGTACGACTGTCCGCCGGTGCCGGTGTCCTGCAGGTATCGCGCCACCATGGAGGCGGCCCAGGGAGGCCGATAGTGCCGCCAGATCTGCCGGTACCGGTTGTTCCTTTTCAGGTGGGCGGCACGGTGGTCGTGGCTTGTGGCGTGGCGCACGTTCGGGTCGTCCGCGAATACCGCTTCCACCAGGTGCAGCGCCTTGTAGAACGCGATGGTCGTGATCCACTCGGCGTGCGCCGCCGGATCCGCACGCAACGTGTCGATGGTGGCTTGGTTGCGGCGGACGAGGCGGACGTGGGCGGCCTCACTCGCCATGCTTCAGGGCCCACGTGTACTGGGGATGCAGGAACGTCGCGTAGGCCGTCTCGGCGGTGTGCGGCAAGGCCAGAACGTTCAGGTGCAACCGGTCGAAAGCCGCGTCGCCGGCCACCGCCAGGTCCAGCTCCGTCAGGGCGTCCTCCATGGCCGGGTCGAACGCCGTCTGCCGCTGGATGATCACAAACAGAAGATCCGCATCGCGCACGGTGACGAACGCCTCGGCCACGGCGTCGCGGCGGCCATGGAGCCACCCGGCCAGCCGCTCCAGAAGGGCCTGGAACTGCCGGACGAAGCAGTCGCGGTCGTAGGCGGCGCGGCAGGCCTCGGCGGCATCGCGCACGCTCATCACGAACCGGTCCTCGTTCTCCGGCGTCACGACGACGCGCGACCCCTCGTCCGAGCAGTCGAGCGCGATCCAGTTGAGCGTCGTGTCGGTAGCCATGGCTGCCTCTTCCATCGTCCGCGGCGCGAGCCCTTCTATAGTATACGGCTGTTCGGCGCCAAGACAAATCCCTATGCGTGGTCCAGGCTCGGGGCACGCGCGCCTGCTCTGAAGCGGCGCCCCGCCCTTCGCCGGCGGCCTCTCGGGTCCGCGTGTTGCCGGCCGATGTGCCGCGGCAGGGGAGGCCCTACGCGCCCGGCTCCAGCGGCGCGAGCACCTCTTCGGCCTTCGCCAGGTCCGACACCCGCAGCACCAGCGCCCCGCCGCGACCGGCCAGGTCCGCCGTCCCGTAGGCGTAGTGGATGTTGACCTGGGCCTCGGCCAACAGGGCCGCCACGCGCTGCAGGGCCCCCGGCTCGTTCGCCAGGTCCAGCATCAGGACCGGTTGCTCGACGTGCATGGTCCCCGTCTGGTCGAGGACCTTCTGGGCCTTGGCGGGGTCGTCGACGATGAGCCGGATGAACCCCTCGTCGGTGCAGTCGTCGATGTCGAGGCCCAGGATGTTGACTTCGGCCCGGGCCAGGACGCCGCACAGGCGGCACAGGGCCCCGACCTCGTTGCTCATGGCGATGGAAATCTGCGTGCGCGTCGGCATGGGGTGGCCCCCCTCCGTGACGGGTTCGGTCCGCGTCGCCGGGGGCCGACGGTCGGCCGGGTCCAGCGGCGCGCGAAGCATCTTACGGCTCGGCCGCCCCCGCTTCAAGGGCCCGGCCCCGGGCCTCGACCCGGCCGCGCAGCGCGGGCGAGAGCTTCCGCGTCGCCAGCCGCATGGCCGCGTCCAGCGCCAGCAGCCGCTCGTACGCCGCCCGCGCCTCCCCCCGCCGCCCCAGGCGGTCCAGCAGGTCCGCCTGGCGGAGCACCGTCCCGAGGTCCGTCGGGTACAGGCGGACGGCCTCCTCGAGGGCCGCCAGCGCCAGCGTCATCGCGCTCGGGCTCGTCAGGGCCCCTTGGGTCAAAAGGCGGCACTCGGCCGTCCGGAGCCACGCCTCGCGGAGCCGCGGGTGCCGCGCGAGCGCCGCCTCGTACGCCTCGATCGCCCGCTCGGCCAGGATGGCGGCCTGGGCTCCCTGCTCGCGGGCGGCGACATCCTGCCAGAGGCGGCCGCGGCGCATCGCCGGTTCCCACGCCGTCGGCCGCGCCGCCTCCGCCCGCAGGAGCAGCGCCTCCGCCCCCTCCGGCTCCAAGACGCGCGCGGCCTCCCTGAGGAGCATCCCCTGCCGCCCGACCGGCAGGAGCATCCCGCGCGCGAGCAGCAGCGCGCCAGCCATCGGCACGAGCATCAGCGCGGCCCCGAGGAGGGGCGCGAGGCGCCACGCCCGGGCCGTCGGCCCCGGCCGCAGCGTTGCCGCCACCAGCACCGCCAGCACCCACGCCGTCGCCGGCACGAGGAAGGCCGTGCCGATCTGGCCCTGGAGGAGGAAGGCGAGCGCCGCCGCCACCCCCGCCGCGTGCAGCCCCCCCAGTCGCCGCCCGGGCACCGACAGCCGCTGCGGGTCTTCCGCCAAGGCGAGGCCCCAGACGAGCACCGCTCCGACGGCCCCGACCACCAGCACGCCCTGCGGCGCCAGCGCCCGCGTCACCATCAGGAAGACCACCACCGGGGCCGCGAGTGCCGCCGCGGCGCCGACCCAGGCGGCCAGGTTCCCGCGGCCGCCCGCATCGTCCTGCGCTTCGGCCCCGCCGGCCGCGCGACGCGCCGTCGCGAGCCAGTGCCGCGCCGCGACGACGACGAGCCCGACCGCGGCCGCCAGCCCCGCCACGCCCAGTTGGCTCCATGCCGCCAGCCACAGGTTGTGCGGGTCGGCGATCTCTTCCGGGGCGGTCGCCGGCTTGTGCTGCAGGTACTGGTGCCGGAAGTTCTCGAGGCCGGTGCCCGTCAGCCAGTGCCCCTGGAGCACCCCGGCCGTGCCGCGCCAGTAGTCCAGACGATACGCCAGCGAGAGCCCCGCCGGGTGGCCCGTCGCGACGAGCCACGCCCCCGCCGCCAAGGCCAGGGCCACTGGCGCGACCCAGAGCGCCCACCGCAGCCGCCGGCGCCGCACCGTCCACGCGACGCCCAGCCACCAGACGCCCACCCCCAGCGCCGCCAGGCCCCCGCGGCTCTGCGTCAGCCAGAGCGCGGCGACCAGCCCCGCGGCCACGAGCACGAGCGGCACCGCCAAGCCCTTGGCCCCGCGGGCCGGGGCCTCGCTCCACTTCTCCCGCGCAAGGCCCAGCGCAAGGAGCGTGGCCGCCACCAGCATGGCCGCCAGCACGTTCGGGTGCCCCATGGCCGCCTGCACCCCGCCGGTGAACCGTTCGACATAGGCGGCTTCCTGCCAGGAGCCGGGCGAGATGCCCTGCTCGGCGAGGACCTCCTCGCGGTGGGCCTGGAAGTATGCAAACGCCTCCGGAAACCCGGCCGTCGCCTGGTAGATCGCCACCACGGCCGCCAGCAGCGCCGACGCCACCACGGCCGCCAGCAGGACCCGCCGCTCCGCCTCCGTCCGCACCGCCTGGGCGAGCGCCCACAGGGCCGCCCACAGGCCCGTCAGCTGGACCGCGCGGACGGCGGCCGAGGTGGCGTCGGCGGCCGTCCACGTCGAGACCACCGCCCCCACCGCCAGGAGCAGAACCGGGACCGTGAGGCCGGGGTGCGGCACACGGATGCGGGCCGCGGCCGCCCACGAGGCGACCAGCAGCGTCGGCATCGCCCAGAACGCCGTGGCCGCCAGCAGCGTCGCCATCGGCCCGAGCCCGCCCGGCACGCCCTCGAACGAGGCCGCCGCGGTGAAGCGCGGCAAGGCGACGACCAGGGCCGCCCCGAGACAGACGACCGCCCGGCGAAGGGCCTCGGCCGCGGGGGGCGCGCCGCCGTCGCGCAGCGCGGCTCCGGGCGGTGCGGGTGCATCCGGTACGTCAACCGCCATCCGTCCGCTCCTTCCGTCCCCGGAGGCTCCACGCCATGAACGCCCCCGTGACCAGAGCCGCCGTCCCCAGACCCGCCCCGGCCACCCAGGCCGCGCTACTATAGGCCGGGAGCGACGCCGCCGCCACCACGACGCACGCCGCCGCCACGTGCTGGGCCACCGGGACCGGCCCGAGGCCCTTGGCGGCCAGGCGGTGGCCGAGGTGGCTCGTGGCGTCGCCCACCCACGGCCGCTGCCCCCGCGCGAGGCGCAGCACCGTGACCACGGCGGCGTCCGCCACGGGCAGCGCCACGAGCGCCGCCGGCACGAGCACCGCCAGCCGCGTCGTCCGCCCCGCCATCCAGTACCGCCCGGCCAGCGCCAGGGCCGCCACCAGGTACCCGACCAGGTGGCTGCCGGCGTCGCCCAGGAAGAGCCGCGCGCGCGGCCGGTTGTGGACGAGGAAACCGGCGGCGGCGCCGGCCGTGGCGAGGGCGCCGGCGGCCACCGTCCGCTCGCCGAGGACGAGCTGCCCGGCGGCCAGGGCCGTGCACGAGGCCACCGCCCAGGCCCCCACGAGGCCGTCGGCGTGGTCGAAGAGGTTCACGGCGTTGACGACCGCCACCAGCCAGAGGACGCTGAGCGCCGCCGCCACGCCCGGCCACGGGACGTGGGCCGTCGCCCCGAGGCCGAAGCCGACCACGACCGTCGCCGCCGACACCAGTTGCAGCGCAAGCTTCATCTCCGGCTTGAGCTCGTACCGGTCGTCCAGGAGGCCGATGATGAAGAACAGGGCCGCCCCGAGCGCCAGCCGCTCCAGCCCCGGCGCCCCGGCCGCCATATCTCCCCGGGCCGCGTCCGGCAGCCACCCCGCCAGGTCCGCCCGCGCGAAGGCCCATGCGGCGGCCCCCGTGACCGCGAGCGCCGCCGCGATGGCCAGGCCCCCCGCGAGCGGCGTCGGCTTGGTGTGCGCCCGGTCCGGCCGCGCCCCCGCCACCAGGCCCCGGGCCCGGGCGAGCCGGCCCAGCGGCACGGCCAGCGCCGCCGCCAGCGCCGCCGGCGGGACGAGCGTTACGAGGACGAATCCGAGCACGGGCGCCCTCCTCCTCGGGCCGATCCACCGCCCGCACGTCGCTGGGCCTTCAGGCGGTCGCGCACGCGGCCGAAGAACGTGTGATATTCCGGCGTGCGGTAGTCCGGGTACGTCCAGTCGAGCGGCTGCCACCGGCCCTCGGCGTAGCGCAGGGTGAGCTCCGCCCAGACGCCCTCGCCCAGGTACACCCGGTGAGCGTAGTCTTTCGTGCTCGCCAGCACCAGCTTCGCCGGCGCGACGTACCCCGGGTCCAGGTTCACCGGGCGGGCGACCGGCCACTGGCCGGAGGCGGTCACGTCGGCCTCGATGCGGTTCGACAGCCGCTTGGCGGCCGCCAGGGTCGACGGGCAGACCAACTCGTCGAACGCGACGAAGTACCGGGCGAGGGGGTGGCCCATCTCGTCGCGGTAGTACTCGGTGAAGGCGTGGGCCCAGAGGTCGCTCCGGAGGTCGACCGGCCCGAAGACCTCGACGAGGCGGCCTTCGGCCTCGGCCAGGGCCCCCGGATACGCCGAGAGCATGCCGCAGACGAGCTTGACGGGATCGGCCTCGCGCCCTTGGCCCATGGAGGGATGATAGCGGGCGCGGACCGGGGCGTGCCATGGAAAAGGGGCTTTCGCCGCCGCGCCGCGGCGCTACGGCGCCACGGTGTCGCTCAACACGACGCGCGCCGCCTGGCCCCGCATCACCACCGGCACCACGTCCGTCGTGTCGACCGCGGCGCAGACCTCCAGGTCCGCCTCCAGGCCGAGGCGGACGATGAATCGCCCGCCCCAGGTCGCCCGGAAGGTCTCGAGCAGCCGCCCCTTCGCCCCGCGCCAGGCCGCCAGCGCCAGCCGCGCCGAGTCCTCCAGCGTAAAGGCCTCGCCGCCGGGCGTGTCGGTGACGGCCTCGACGACGGCGCCGGCGACAAGCGCGTCCTCGCACGAGACCGTGCCGACCGTGCCGGCCGAGACGAACGCGACGCGCCGCCCGGCCGCCACCACCCGCCGCGCCACCGCCCCCCGGTTCGCCATCGCCGCCACCAGCACTTCGTCGGCGGCCAGGGCGTCGAGCAGGGCCGCCGTGCCGTTGGTGGTCGTCAGGAGCAGGGCCCGGCCGCCCACCGCCTCGGGCGTCATGGCCGACGGGCTGTTGTTGAGGTCGAGGCCCTCGATGCGTTTGCCCTGCCGCTCGCCCGCCGTCACGACCGACCCCGCCGGGCGGCGGGCCGCCTCGGCCCGGACGGCGTCGGCCTCGCGGTAGGGGACGACCTCGGTCGCGCCGGCGGCCAGGGCCTGGACGACCGTCGTCGTCGCCCGGATGGCGTCGATGACCACGGCCGTCGTCCCGGCCAGGCGCGCCCGCGGCCGCGCGCTCGGTTCGTAGAGGACGCCCAGGCTCGGTTGCGGGATGACGCTGTAGGGGTCCAGCACGGGCGGCTCCTCCGGGCGGGTCAGGCGGCGAATGGGCCTGGCGCGCCATGGTACCGGTGGCATCGGCCGCGTCAACCGCCCGCCCCTTTTGCGTGGCCGCCGCCCGCCCGACCCGCTACCATGGCCGCGCGCCATACGCCCCCGGAGCCCGCCATGGCCCACGAACTGCTCACTGGCCGCGCCCTCTACCAGCGGGTCCTCGAGGCCCTCGTCCCGGAGGCGACCGACAGCGTCCTGATCGCCACCGCCACCGTCAAGGCGACGCGCGTCCTGACGCGCGACGGCCGCGCCGAGAGCGTGGTGCGGGTGCTCGCGCGGCTCGGGGAGGCGGGCGTCGCGGTCCGGGTCCTCCACAGCGGCGTCCCGAGCGGCCCGTTCCTGGAGGACCTGAAGGGCGTCGAGCCCGGCGTCTTCGAGATGCGCCGCTGCCCGCGGACGCACTTCAAGGCCGTCATCGTGGACGGGGCGCACCTGGTGCTGGGCAGCGCGAACCTGACGGGGGCCGGCCTGGGCGCCAAGAGCCCCCGCCGCCGCAACATCGAGGTCGGTCTCGTCACCGACGACCCGGCCCTGGTCGACGAGGTCGCGGACCTCTTCGAGGCCGTCTGGTCGGGCGCGATGTGCGAGACGTGCGGCCGGCGGGACTACTGCCCCGTGCCGCTCGAGGTGCCGTGGGGCGACTGACCGGCCGCGCCGGCGCTGGCCGCGCGGGCGGCCGATTCGGGCTGGCACGCGGCGCGGCCGAATCTATAATGAAGCCCCGACGCGCGGGACGCGTCCAATTTGCGGGAGGCCGACCGACGATGACGCACGCACGCTTGACCCTCGCCCTGGTGGCCGCCTTGCTGGCCGCCGCCCTGGCCGGGGTCGCCGACGCCAAAGAGATCTTCTACGAGCCCTTCAGCTACGCCCCGGGCACCAGCCTGGCCGAGAAGGGCCGTCGCGCCCCGGACTTCGACGCCAAGGTCTACGAGAAGAACGACAAGGGCCCGAACCGTCAGGTCTTCGCCCTCGTCACCCCCAAGGGCCTCTCGGTCCAGGGCCAGCGCGACCAGGGCAACGCCGCCTACATCGGCACCGAAGCCCCCGGCAAGGCCGAGGAGGGCCACCTGCGCCTCGCCAAGGCCGTCCAGCACGACGTCAAGAAGAACGAGATGCTCTACATGAGTGTCCTCATGAATATCCCCCAGGAACGCGACCTCCCCTACGAGTCCATGTACGTCGGCGTCCGCCTCCGGTTCACCCAGGTGCAGCAGCGCGGCAAATCCGACAAGTCCGCGGAGCTCGGGTGCTACAACTCCAAGAACGAGGCCAACTACTACGTCAGCAAGGGCTGGCCGCCCAAGACCCTCACCAAGGCCGTGGCCGGCCAGACCGTTCAGCTCGTCATGCGCCTGGTCCGCGCCGAGAAGGGCGACTGGGAACTCGAAGGCATCGCCAACCCCGGCCTGGACGAGCCGAAAGAGGGTTGGCAGAAGGAGGACTTCGCCGACGCCGGCCTCCTGCGTCTCGAAGGCATTGAGCTCTTTGCCGCCCGTAAGAAGAAGCATGACAAGCTCAACCGGGCCGCCGGCATCCTGGACGAAATCCGCATCGGCACCACCTGGGACGACGTGGTGCCGAACCCGCGCCAGCGCCGGGCCGCGGCCACAGGCGGGGATGCCGACCCCAAGGCCCAGGACTGACCCGGAGGGGCCCCGTGCGCACCTGTCTCGGATGGCTGGCGGCGGCCGTGCTGCTGGCGGCCCCGGCGCGCCTGGCCGCCGAGCCGGTCCTCGCCGAGTCCTTCACCTACCGCCCCGGCCTCTCCCTGGCCGCCTCCGGCCGCGGGGCCCCCGGCTTCGCCCTCACCACCGACGAGGAACCGGCCGAGGACGGTTCCGGCCTCGCCCCCGGCCGCACCCTCTACGCCGTCGTCGCCCCGCAGGGCCTGACGCGGGTCGGCCACCGGGCGCGCGGCCAATCGGCGCTGGTCGGCACGGTCACGGACGGCCACTCGGCCAAGGCGTCGGTCACCCTGCAAAGGCCCCTGCCGAAGCCGCTGGAGGAACCGCGGCGGCTGTACATGAGCCTCTTGATCTGCGTCCAGAAAGAGGCCGACCTGACCCATCCCGGCGCCCGCGTCGGCGCCGCCCTCAAGGCCGCCTGGCACGAGGAGACGAAGACGACCGGCAACGACCTCGCCCTCGGCATGATGAACCACGAGGAGGAAGGCCTCCTCTACGCCGCCCTCGGTCCCTCCCGGGCCTTTCTCGGCAAGGCCGTCGCCGGCCGGACTTACCAGCTGGCCCTGCGGTTCACCGACGAGCCAGGCGACTGGAACGCCAAGGTGGAGGCGGTGCTCGACCCCGAGGGCCGCGCCGAACCCGCCGAGTGGCAGGAGGTCACCGCCGGCAAAGGCCAGGGGATGCTGAAGGTCACGGCCCTGGCACTGTTCGCCGAGCGGGCCGGGTGGAAGCGGATGTGGACGCGGGCCGTCGGCCTGGTCGATGAAATCCACATCGGCACGGCCTGGGAGGACGTGTGCACGGACCGGTCGCCCGCCCCGGCGACCCCGGCAACGCCCCCGGTGTCGAGCGGCCCGACCGAGGCGCCCGCGGCAGGCGGCCCGACCGAGGCCCGCGAGACAAACCCTGAGCAAGGAGAGGCAACCCCGTGAAGGTGTACGAGGTGACGCTGTTGGCGGCCGCCCTGGCGGCTTTGGTGATGACCCCGGCGTCTCGGGCCGAGACGGCCCCCGAGGCCGCGCCCGCCACGGTGGCGTCCGAGGCCGCGCCCGACGCCTCCCCGGCCGACCGGTTCGCCGCCGCCATGGCTGCCGGCCAGCAGGCCGCCGAGGCCGAGGACTTCGCGACGGCCGAAGCCGAGTTCCGCAAGGCCCTGGCGGCCGCCGGCGAGGCCACGAGCCCCGAGCGGACCCGCCAGGCCTGCGTCTTCCTCGCCCGCGCCCTGGAGGCCCGGCGCCGCTTCGCCGAGGCCGAGACCGTGGCCGCCCGCGCCCTCGACCTGACCGAACGCCTCAAGGGCCAGAGCGACCCGGAGACCGTCACCATGCTGAACCTGCTCGGCGGCCTGGCGATGGACCAGCGGAAGTACGGCGCCGCGGTGCGGCACTACGACCGGGCGCGGCAAACGGTGTCGGGCCTCTACGGCCCCAGCTCGCCGCGCACCGCCTACTTCCTCTACGAACTCGCCCACGTCTACTCGGAGCAGGAGAAGTACCACACGGCGGAGTTGCTGGCGCGGCGGGCGCTGAAGGTCTACGAGGGCGACGACCGGCCCAACGACCCCAACGTCGGCCGCACCCTCGCCCTGATGGGCACCATCACCGCCGGCCTCGGCCGCCACGACGAGGCCGTCCAGTACCACCGCCGCGCCCTCGACATCGCCAAGGCCGTCTTCGGCCCCGAGCATACGAACGTGGCCGGGAGCCTGAACAACTTGGCCAACGCCATCCGCGAGCAGGGCAAGCCCGACGAGGCCGAGCCGCTCTACCGCCAGGCCCTGGAGATTCTCGAGAAGGTCCACGGGGCCGAGAGCCCCCGCGTCGTCAAGGCCCTCGGGAACCTGGCCGTCAACCACGTCGCCCAGGGCAACCCGGACGCCGCCACGGCGCTCGCCGAGCGCATCCTGGCCATCACCGCGAAGGCCGAGGACGCCGATCCGGCGGAGGCGGCCGACGCGCTGGACGAGGTGGTGGAAGCCCTCCGCGCCGCCGGCCACGACGCCCGCGCCGACGCGCTGGCCGAGAAGGTGAAATCGCTGCGGCCGACACGTGGCTGAGTGGCTGTGAGCCGAGACGCCCGAGCCAAAGAACCCGCGCGGCGCAAGCGGCGCGGCTAACGCCCGGGTTTCTGCCTGGTCACCGGCTCACCCGCCGTCTCACCACCGCCGCGCCCGCGCCCGGCCGCGCCCCAGGAACACCCCCGCCACCAGGTACCGCAGCGCGTCCATCGGGTGGTCCGCCCCGTCCTTCGCCGGCACCTCTCGCCGCACCCCGCTCGGCGCCTCCTGCCAGTGGTACGTCCCGAGCGCCCGCACCAGCCACGTGCACGACGGGTCCACCACCAGCCCCGGCCCGCCACCGGCCGGGCGCGGCTTGAGGAGGCGCCGGATGAGTTCGATGCCCTCCAGGACGCCGGCGCGCGGCGTGCGGACGCGGATGCCCAGCCGCCCCAGCTCGTGGCACGGCCCCGTCCCCGTCACGTCCGACCGCTGCCACCCCGCCGGGTCGCCGTACGTCCGGGCCACCGGCCCGGGGTCGCGGTCGGCCATCGCCCGGGCGTGGTCGGCAATCGGCCGCTCTCGCGCGACGTACTCGGCGAGCACGCGCACCTGGACCCCCGAGAGGTCCGGGCCCCGCCCCCGCGGCGCGCCCGCCTCCGCCCCCCGCACCTGCACCCACAGGCACACGAACGGGTTGGCGTACCCGAAGTCGAGGCCGCGGTAGAGCGGCAGCGCCCCGTCCCACCGGACCGGGGCCACGTGCACCGCCGGGTCGAACTCCGGAAAGACCAGCCCCTCGCCGCTCGGGCGAAGGCAGAGCATCTCGGTCTCCCAGGCGCGGCGGCTGGCGCGGCGGCACTGGGCGACGGCGTCGTCGATCGCCAGATACCCCGCCGCCTGGCGCGCCCGCCCGCCGCAGTCCGCCCACAGCGGGCACCGGCTGCACGACCGGTCCGGCCCGCACCGCTCGATGACCTCCCAGAGGCACCACGCGAGGAGGCGCGGTCCGGGGCCGCCCGCCCGGTCCACGAGCGCCGCCATCGGCCCCGCCGGCCGGTGCATCGTCGAGAACGCTTCCAGCTGTGCCGCGAGCGGCTCGCCGTGGCCGTCCCGGCCGGATTGCGTCACGAACTGCGCCGCCTGCCACACCTCCGGCGAGAACTCGTCCACCTCGTCGCAGCGCAGCCGATGCACCCGCAGGCCGCGCACCGCCCGGGCCGACTGGGTCAGCACCTCGACGGCGGAGCCGTTCGCGAGGGCCGTCCGCTTGGCCGTCGGCGGCCGGGCCAGCGCGTCGGCGGCCGCGCCCTCCCACACCGCCGACAGGTACGCGTACATCTTCTCGCTTTGCTCCAGGCTGCCGCCCAGGATCCGCGTCTGGCACCCCGGGCGGAAGACGGCGTCGAGGTGCGTCGCGATGGCGCCGAGCCGCGTCTTCGCCCCGCCCCGGCACGCCCAGACCACCAGGTCTCGCCCCGGGTGCAGGAAGCTCTGCTCCAGGTAGTCGAGGGGGGCGGCGTGCCCCGGACAGACCGCCCGGGCCGGGATGTCCAGCCCGTAGACGGTGCGGACGAACCGGCGCAGCGTCGCGCGCGACCGCGGCCGGGCCCCGAGCAGCGCCGCGGCCAGGCGCCGGCGGAGCAGGTCGTTCATGCCTCGGCCTCCCGCGCCGCGGCCGCCAGGTACGCCGCCGCCACCGCCGCCAGCCGTTCCGCCCGCCCGGCCCGGGCGCCGCCCACGTCGGGAGCCTTCGCCACAGGCGCAGCCCCCAAGGCCCGCTTCACCGTCGCGTCCTGCTCCGGCGTCAGGAACACCGTCATCGGCCTCAGAGGCGGGGCGAGCGCCCCGGGGTCGGCCGGGCCGGGCGGCGGGGTCGCCAGCGCCCGCAGCCGCGCCACCGCGTCCGTCGGCTCCGGCAGCAGCCGCGCCAGCGCCGCGTCGCTCCGCCCCCGCCCGAGGCGCGCCACGAGCGCCGCCCGGCGGTGCGGGTCGTCCCGCCCCTCCAGCCGATTCAGCGTCGCCAGCAGCAGCCGCGCCTCGGTGTCGTCCACCTCCCACACGTCGCACCGCGCGTGGGTGTGCCCCAGGTCGGCCAGCACCCGGGCCCGGTGATGCCCGTTCAGGATCTGGTACCGCGGCATGGCGCCGGGCGGGGCGCCGGCGACCGGCGACAGGGGCCGCACGACGAGCGGCTCGTACCGCCCCGTCCGCGCCAGGTGGTCCCGCAGCTTCGCCAGCAGCGCCGGCGGCATGCGGTTGGCGTTCTCGGGGTGCGGCTCCAGGGCGGCCAGCGGCAGGTGACGCACGGCCATGGGCGGGTCCTCCGGGTCAGGGGGTGTCGTCCGGATCGTCGTCGAAGGCGCCGGCCGCGCCGCCCGCCCCCGCCGGCGCGGGGTCCGGCGCACCGTTCAGGATGGCGAGCACCCGCCCGAGCTGGTCGTCGGTCAGGTCCGCCACCCGCCGGCTCAGCGGGTCCGCCCCGGGCTCCGTGCCGCGCACGGCCGCCTCGGCCAGGACGTCGCGGCGGCTGGCGATGGCCATCCGCAGGATCTCCCGGGCCGCTTGCCGCGCGTCCGCCGCCGACTCGCCGTCGAGGTCCTCCACCAGCCGCGCCACCGCCGCCGGCGTCCAGCGGAGCACCGCGCTGGCGGTCTGGAGGATCGGCTCGACGGCTTCGCGGGCCAGCAGCGCCCGGAACGTCGGGTCCATGAGCCACCGGCGGATGGTCAGGGGCTTGACGCCCTCGGTCTTGGCGACTTCGTCCACCTGGACGCCGCTTGCCCACAGGGCGTGGGCCACGCGGCGGCGCCGCAATTCCGTGTTCATGGGGTTGCCTCCTGCGGGGGGGCGCCGGGCGGCCGGCGCCACAGGTAGTAGACCGGCGCCGCCCCCAGGTGCCGCGCCGCGAGCGCCGCCGCGGCGTCGCGCGGCAGGGCCGGCGTCCGATGGTTCTTGGCCCCCAGGTATGACCGGGCCCAGCGGGCGAGTTCCCGGTCCATCTGCGCGGCGAGCGCGGGCGGGAGCGCCCCGAGTGCCGCCGCCAAGGCCGGCCCGCTTTGCCGCGCCCCCGCCGGCACGACCGCCGCCTCCAGCGCCGCCGCCAGCCGCTCCGCCTTCGGCGCCGGCGGCGGGGGATAGGCCGTCATCCCCGCCCGGGCGAAGAACGGGTGCACCCGCCCCATGGCCGCCAGCGCCTCGACGTACGGCGTGCCGACCT
The DNA here is from genome assembly GCA_964397995.1 of uncultured Anaerolineales bacterium. GTDB lineage: Bacteria > Planctomycetota > Phycisphaerae > FEN-1346 > FEN-1346 > CAYNLG01. The sequence continues at coordinate 10,567 of CAYNLG010000051.1, read as the reverse complement.
TCGGCAAGGTCTCCCGCACGAGGCGCGACGCCAGGCCCAGGCCGCGCCAGTTCGGCGCGACGACGACCCGGGCGACCATCCGCAGCTCCCGGTTGACGAGCACCCCGAGCGCCACCCGGCCGCACCGGCCCAGCCGGTACCGGCCGCCCGTCGCCCGGTTCCGCGCCGCCAGGCTGAGCGGCGACCGCGCATAGACGATGACCCCGACGAGTGTCGCCGCCCCGGCGGCGCCCGGCTCGCGGTGGACCATCCGGAAGACGTCCGTCACCGCGCCCGGCCGGTGGCCGCGGTAGTGCAGCGGCGCGAGCCGCCGCCAGTCCGCCGGCGTGCCGCGCTCCACCCGGACCCCCGCGTGCAGCGTGCAGGCCCGCTCGGTCATGGGCCGCCCTCCGCGGCGCGGGCCGGGTCGGCGTAGGTGACGCACGCGGCCTCGCCGGGGGCCGTCCGCACGAGGACGTCCGGGGCCAGGTCGGCGGCCACGTCGTCGTGGGCGGTCGCGGCCAGGACCGTCAGGCCCTCCCGGTCGGCCAGCCGCCGCACCCGGTACGCCACCGCCCGGGCACACGCCCGGTCCAGGGTGGAGGCGAATTCGTCGGCGACGAGGACGCGTGGGCGGCCGCGTGGCGCGGCCGCCAGGACCGCCAGCGCGTGGGCCAGGCCCAGGCGCCACCGCTGCCCGTCGCTTAGCTCCGCTGGCCGGCGGAGCCAGGCCAGCGCGTCCGCCAGACCCGCCGCGCTCAGCACCCCGAGCGCCGACTTCAGGTCGCCCGGGAGACCGTCGAGGATGGTCGCGTCGGGCGGCACGCCGGCGGCCGCCAGGTCCGCCAGGAACGCCGGCGGGGCGTCGCAGCGCATCGCCTCCACCAGGGCCGTCAGCAGCACGCTCTTGCCGGTGCCGCTCGGGCCCGTCAGGAAGACGACGTCCCCCGGCCTCACCTCCAGCCGCACCTCGCCGCCGACCGAGACGGTCCGGTCCGGGTCGGCGCCGAGGCCGAAGAGGGCGGCCACGGCGAGGACCCGTTCGGAAGGCGGCCCGCCTCCGGCGGGCGCGGCCGGAAAGTTTCGGTTGATCCGGTAAATGGCCATGGCTAGGCTGCCTCCGTGATCCTCCTGAAGAAGAAGTTCCTGGACCTCGTGCGATCGGGCGCGAAACGCCAGACCATCCGCGTCTGGCCGAAACGCCGCCTCCGCGCCGGGCAGAAGGAGTTCATCCCCGGCCTCGGGGCGGTCCGCGTCACGGCCTTTGAGCCCGTCCGCCCGGACGAGCTGACCGAGGAGGACGCCCGCCTCGACGGGTTCGCCTCCCGGGAGGCCCTCCTGGACGAGCTCCGCTCGCTGTACGGCGACACGCTCGACACGGTCCCGTGCTTTCGCATCCGGTTCACCTGGCCGTATGAGGCGTGAGGGCGGCGTCGGCATCGCCCTCGGCCTGGAGGTCGTCGAGACGCCGGCCGATCCGCCGCAGATGCCGCCGCAGCGTGGCCTCGCTCGGGTGGCGCCCGGCGCGGCCGAACGCCGGCACGAGGCGCTGCCGCGCAATCTCCCGGATCGACAGGCCCACCACCCAGTGCAGGTACGCCAGGCGGCGGTCGCGCTCCCGCAGCCGCGTCAGGTGCGTCGCCAAGGCCAGCCGCCGCGGGTCACGGGCATGAGCTTCGGCGCGGCCGATCCACTTGCGGACCGTGGCGCGACTGACGCCAAGGGCGTCGGCCAGTTCGGCGTGACTGGCCCCTCGCGCGTGCGCGAGCCGCAGGAGCCCCCGGTCCCGCCGGGGCAGGGTGCGAAGGACCTCCGCGGCCCCGCCAGGGATAGTGCCGCCAAGTTCGGTGAACACCAAAGTCGCCATCGAGTTCCTCCCGGGGCCCAAGGCGGGCCCGCGCCTATGTTTGTTCGCCAGCGACCGAATTATAGACCAGTATTTGGCGGGAGTCAAACAGATTCCGGAGGAGAATTTCGGAGGCCATCGGACAAGCCGACTGAAGTTCACGTGTTCGTTTGGCCGAAAACAAGGTTGAAACGGCCGTTCGGGGTTGCCTAAACTACCCGGTACGCCGAGACTCACGTCGGTTTCACCGGGAAGCCCGGCCCCTTCGCGGGTTAGTCCTCTCGGACCCGAACCCGCAGGCAGGAGCCCGACATGACCGCCACCCCCCGGCTGCTCACGATGGCCGCCCTGGCCGCGGCCGCCCTCGCGATGGGGTGCGGCGAGGGCCAGAGCGACGCCTACGCCATCCACACCGTCAACAAGACCGTCCTGGAACTGAAGGGCAAGGGCGAGGACCCCCAGGCCATGGTCGCGGCCGCCGAGGCCCTGGCCCAGCAGCCCGCCGCGGCCGTCGACCAGCTCATCGCCATCATGGGCCGCGACCCGGACCCGCAGAAACGCCTCATCGCCCTGAACCTGCTCGGCCGCCTCGAGGTCGCGCGCGCCGTCCCGGCGCTGGCCGAGGCCCTGGACGCCCAGACGCCGGCCGAGCGGGTGCAGGCGGCGCTGGCGCTCGGGCGGATCAAGGAGGCCCGGGCCGTGCCCGCGCTGCTCGCGCGCCTGCGCACGCCCGGCGAGAAGGAACGCCAGGCCGTCGCCTGGGCCCTGAAGCAGCACGAAGACGCCCACGGTGAGGCCGTCCTCTTCGAGGGGCTCGCCCACGAGGACGCGGCCGTGCGCGTGGGGGCGGCCCAGGCTCTCGGCGGGGCCGACCCCGCCCGGGCCGTGCCGGCGCTGCTGGCGGCCCTCAAGGACGACGCCGACCCGGCCGTCCGTGCCCGGGCCGCGGCCGCCCTCGGCCGCCAGGCCCGCCCCGAGGCGGTTCCCGCGCTGGTGGCCGCCTTCGCCGACGAGGCCCCCGCGGTCCGCCAGGCCGCCGCCCAAGCCCTGGCCGTCTTCAAGGACCCCGAGACCCTCCCCGCCCTGCTGAAGCGGTTGACGGACGGCGACCAGCAGGTGCGGCAGGCGGCGGCGACGGCGCTGGCGGCTATGGGGGAACCGGCGGTGGACCCGCTCGTGGACGCCCTGGAGGCCAAGGAGACGCCGGTGCGGCTGGGGGCGTGCTGGGCCCTCGGCGTCATCAAGGCGCCCCGGGCGATTCCCGCCCTCATTGAACGCATGAAGGACCCCGACGAGCGGGTCCGCACCTGGGCCACCAGCAGCGTGGTCCGGATCACCGGCCGCCAGATGCACGTCGATTACGCCTGGTGGAAGCGGTGGTGGAACGAGAACAAGGACCAGTACGAGGCCGGCGGCTGAGACCCCCGGGGCGGGCCGACCCGCTCCGCGCGGCCGCGCCGGCCGGAGGTACACGCGCGATGAGCCTGAAGGACAACCTGCGGGAACTGGCGGCCCTGCGCCAGACGTTCGGGGTGGGGCTGGAGCGGATCGATTTCGGGGACCGCGTCCGCCAAGCCCGCAAGAACCGGGGGATGACCCTGGACGACCTGGCCGGGGCGACCGGCATCGCCAAGAGCTACCTGTCGCAGATCGAGACCGGCTACGCTCCCCCGCCGCGCGACGACAAAATCCGCCGCATCGCCGACGCCCTCGGCATGGACGGCGACGCCCTCGTCGCCGAGGCCCACATGGCCCAGTTGCCCGACGACGTCAAGGAACGCATGGCCCGCATGCGGTCGATCTTCGATACGACCGAGAGCGTCATCCGCAAGCTCCTGGCCGAGGCGGGCGGCACCGAGGGCGGGCGCGAGGGCGGCCGCGCGGTCGACCTCGACGCCCTCCACGCCAGCGGCCTCCTGCACCACCTGGCCGAGTGGGGCGACGCCAAGGCCCCGCCCGCCACGCAGAAGGTGCGGCCGGTGCCGGTCATCAACCGCGTGGCCGCCGGCTATCCCCAGGAGTTCACGGACCTCGGGTACCCGGTGGGGGTGGCGGATGAGTACGTGGCCGGGCCGGCGGAGCTGGTCGACCCGCACGCCTTCGCCCTGCGCGTCATCGGCGACTCGATGGTCCCGCGCTACCGCGAGGGCGACGTGGTCATCTTCAGCCCGGCGGCGGCGGTGGAGTCCGGGGCGGACTGCTTCGTGCGGTTCGCGGTGGAGGCGGCCCGCGGGGGCGGCGAGAGCACGTTCAAGCGGGTCTTCTTCGACGCCGAGGACCAAGTCCGCCTGCAGCCGCTCAACGAGCGGTACGCCCCGACGGTGGTCGCCCCGTCGGATATCGAGGGCATCTTCCGGGCGGTCGCGCGGTACGAACGGCTCTAGGGCACAGGCGGCTGCCACCCGTGGGCGGCGCGTGCCGACGTGCGAGTGACGCAGTGACGCGGTGGAGACCGGCGAAGGAGACGCGAAGGAAGCCGACCGAGGGAAGGGCGCGGCTGTGAGGCCCGGCCCGCCTCGTGGCCGGTTCGCGCCCCCTTTCGCCGGGCCGCTTGTCGGCCCGCGTGCCGTTTGTCGTTCGAGCCGGCGCCACGCCGCCTACTTGCGCTTCCACGTGTCCTTGCCGGTGTAATCCTTGCTTTCGTCGTCGTCCGGCTTCGAGCCGCCGTACCCGTCCAGCTTCTCGGTTTCGAGCAGTTTCTTGGCGGCCTCGAGGACCTTGGCGGCCAGTTTTTCGCGTATCTCCGGCGAGGCCCCGCGCATCAGGCTCGCGGCCGCCTGCTCGCACAGCTTCTCCAGGCCGGCCTTCTGGTCCTTCGAGAGCTTGGTCCCGAGTTGCGGCCCGACCTGCTCGACCAGGAGGTGCGTCTCCCACTTCAGCCGCTGGTCCTGGCGCAGGCAGCTCAGGATGGCGTTCTCGGCGGCCATCTCCAGCTTCGTCTTCGAGGCCTTCAGCGCGTCGGCCTGCTTCTGGAGCCGCGCCTTCTGGGCGTCATCCTCCGCCGAGGCCGCGCTTGATTCCAGCCCCGCCAGCTTCTCGGCGTTCTTGCGGTCCCAGGTGGCCAGGGCGGCCTCCTTGGCCTGAATCCGCTGCTGCACCTGGACGGTTTGCTTGTCGGAGAGTTTGCAGACCTTGGTCATCCGGGCGTAGTCGCCGGACAGGGTGACGGCCTCGTTCTCGACCTTGCCGGCCCGGGCGTGGGCGGCCAGGAGGAGGGGGAGGGCGGCCAGCAAGGCACACACGACGCGGCACCGGGTCATGGGCGCGTCTCCTCGGGGCCGGAGACGTGGGCGGCCACACCCGGCCCCGGAGCGCGGCCCGGCGTGGTGCCCCCGCGGGCGCCGCCGCCACACTATCATACGCGGCATGCGGCACCGCGGCGCAACAGATTCCCCCCCCGCCCCGCAGGCGGGCCCCGCCCGGTGAGGACGAGGCCGGCCCGCGTCGGCGTCAAATCGGGGGGTTACATCATGTCTTCGTCGTCGAAGGGTTTGTCCTCGCCGCCTTCGTCGTCATCCCCGCCGCGCGACTTCTTCTCCTTGCGGGGCTTCTCGGGCTTCTCGCCGCGCTCCTTCTTCTCGCCGCCTTCCTTGGCGGGCTTGGCCTTCTGCTCGTCGGTCAGGACCTCCTCCTGGACCTGCTTCATGACGTCCTTCTGAAGGGCCTTCGCGTCGCCGCCCTTGGCGGCCGCGGCGGAGCACAGGCGGCGGACCTCGGCCTGCTGGCTTTCCGAGAGGTTCATCTTGCGGCAGGACTTGAGGACGCCTTCCGTGAGGCGGGTGGTCGCCCACTGCGACCGCTGCTCGTCCGTGAGGACGGCCATGACGGCGGCCTCGCGGTCGGCCAGGAGGGTCTTGCGGGCCTCCTCGAGGGGCTTCATTTCTTCGCGAAGCCGGTCCGCGGTCTCCTTGTCCTTGGCCTTGCGGGCCTCGCCGGCCTGCTTCTTGAGGTCGGCCAGTTTCTGCCCGTCGGCGCCGGCGTCCCAGGCCTTGACGGCCTCGTTCTTGGCGACGATGGCGGCCTCGAACTCGGCCCGCTGGGCCTCGCTCAGGCCGACGTCCTTGGCGATCTGCTCGTAGGTCCCGCGGATCGCGCTTTTCGGGGCCTTCTCGGCGCCGCCTTCCCTCGGCTTCTTCTCCTTCTTGACCTTCTCGGTCTTCTGCTTGCGCGGCGTGTGGCCGCCCTCGTCGTCCTCTTCCGCCATCAAGGGCGTGGCCACCAGCAGGACGGCCAGCAGGCCGACCCCGCCCAGCCATAGCATGTATCTCGGCATGGTCCTCGTACTCCACCGGGGCCCTCGGGGGGAGGGTCGCCGCCGGACCCCGGAAGCGACGACCGCGCGGCCGGTGCCGGCGCCCACTGCGGGCGGCCGCGCATCGGACCGTACGTTAAACCGGCGGCCTCGCGGGCGCGGACCCGAAATTTGCCCCGCTCCGAGAATTTTCGGCGGGGGATTTCGGCGGGGGATTTCGGCGGGGAATTTCGGCGGGGAATTTCGGCGGGGCCGTGCGGCGAGGCCGGTGGCGTTTGCTTCCCGCCAAACGCCCCTCCAGGCCCGTACGGGGCGTTTGGGCCCTCGGAGGGGTCGGGGATTCCCCTGGCCCCCAGCCAGGGTAACTCCCATTGGGCGAATTGACTCCGGGCGGTTCTCAAGCTATAGTCTCGGCGGGCCGATCAGACCCGTGAGGGGGGCAGCACATCGTCGTCCCGCGACGGGGGAGAGAGGATGAGCGTATGCGCGCCGAGTGCCGCTGGCACGCCTCAGCCCGACGGATTGGTTTCGTTTCGCTTCTTGTCCTGGTTCTGACGGCGCCGCTCTGCCGCGCCGACCCGCCCGAAGCCACCTGGGTCGGCGGCACCGGCGAGTGGACCGACCCGGCCGGCTGGTCGCCCGAGGGCGTCCCCGCGCCGGGCAGCACCGTCTACATCGACAGTCGCCGCCCCGTCGACTCCGACGTCCGCCTGACCGTCGATACCAGCGTCCACAATCTGACCATCAGCACCGGCGACCGGCTGCGCCTCGCGGACCGGGCCGAACTCATCATCGAGGGCGCCTCGGTTCAAAACGCCGGCACGCTCGCCCTGGAGGCGGCGGCGTACGTGACGGCCCTGGACTTCGCCCAGGACACGTCCCTGTCGGGCGGCGGGACGGTCACGCTCTCCAACTACGTCGCGAACCTGCTGCGCGGCACGGGCGCCAACCGGCTGACCACCGACAACGTGATCCGCGGCAGCGGCGTCGTCGGGGCCGACTCGCTGGCCGTGACGAACCGCGGGACCATCCTCGCCAACCAGGCCAACGCCCTCTACGTTGACCCCGCCGCCGCCCCCGCCGACGGGGCCGCCGGCTTCATCAACGAGGGCGTCCTGCGGGCTGAGGGCGCCGTCCTCCACCTCTACGCCGGCACCTACGACAATGCCGCCGGCCGCATCGAGGCCGGCCCGGCCGGCATCGTCGACCTCTACGACGGCACCGCCGTCACGGGCGGCGTGCTCGCCACCGAGGGTTCGGGGGCGGTGCGCGGCGTATCGAACGGGAGCCCCGGCGCCACGCTTACCGACGTCACCAACACCGGCCTCTTCCAGCTCCCCAACAATTGCCGCATGAACGTCGCCGGCACCCTCACCAACACCGGCACCTTCGAGATGCAGGCCGCGGGGGGCGGCACCATCGTGACGTTCCTCGGCCCGACGGTCCACCTGACGGGCGGCGGCGAGCTGCTCCTGTCCGACAACATCAAGAACACCTTCTGGGGCGTCAGCAAGAACCGCCTCGTCAACGAGGACAACCTCATCGCCGGCGCCGGCGACCTGGGCGGCCGGTCGCTCGCCGTGACCAACCGCGGCACCATCCGGGCCCAGGGCGCCACGCCCCTGAACCTGAACCCGTGCGTCAACCCGGCCGACGGCCTCGCCTCTTTCATCAACGAAGGCCTCCTCGAAGCCGCCGCCGGCGGCACCCTCCGCCTCCACACCGGCACCTACGACAACACCCTCGGCGTCATCGACGCCGCCCCCGGCGGCACCGTCGAGCTCAACACCAACGCCCGCGTCGTGGGTGGCGTGGTGGGCGGCCCGGGCGCGTATACGTGCACCGGCACCGACGAGAACCCCGCCACCTTCGAGGACCTTACCTTCGAAGGCACCGTTACCATCGGCCAGACGCGGTGCCTGCGGCTGCGCGGCACGGTGGTGAACGAGGGGGCCATCCACCTCGGCCACACCGGCGAGGTCGCTTACCTTCAGGTCGCCGGCGACATGGTCCTGACGGGCGGCGGCGAGGTCGTCTCGTCCGACTCCTCCGACCACCGCATCAAGGCCGCCGGCACCGCCCACCTGATCATCGAGGACCACCTCGTGCGCCTCACCGGCCACCTCGGCGAGGGATCGCTCCGCGTCACCAACCGCGGCCGCATCGAAACCCACGGCACCACCGCCCTGACGATCCGGGCGGGCGGCGCCGGGTTCCTGAACGACGTCGGCGGCGAACTGGTGGCCGATGGCACCGGCGAAATCCGCGTCCCCGACGGCCGCTTCGAGAACCACGGCCTCGTCGAGACCCATCCCGGCAGCCGCCTCCGTATCAGCACCGGCGCCGATTTCCTGAACTTCGACCCCGCCACGGCGACGCTGGCGGGCGGCACGTGGCGGTTCCTGGCCGGAAGCGAGGGCGGCGGGCTGGTCCTCGAGGGCCGGCACATCGTCACCAACGCTTCCGACGTGACGCTGGCCGGCCTCGCCTGCCTGACCGGCGCGTTCTGCGCGCTGGCCGAGAACCCCGGCGCGCTGCGCCTCGAGGACGGGATGGTCTTTGAGACCCAGGGCGACCTCGCGAGCCCGGGCACGCTTCAGGTCGATGCCACCAGCGGCCTGGACGTCTCCGGCACGCTCACCCTCGGCCCGGACGCGGTGCTGGCCGCCACCCTCGGCCCGGACGCCCCGCTCGGGGGGCCGGTCGTCGCGGCCGCGGCCGCGCTCGGTGGCACGCTGGCGCTCGACCTCGCGGACGGCTTCCTGCCGGCGCTCGCCAGCGAGATGCCGATCGTGGCGTGCGCGGCCTGGACGGGCCGGTTCCACACCGTGACGGGCGTCGCCGTGACGCCGGACCTGTCGCTGGCGATCCATTACCACGAAGGCGGCGCCAGCGTGGTGGCGGCCACACCCGGCGACGCCGACCTCGACGGCGAGGTCGACGTCGGCGACTACTTTGTCCTGGCCACCTACTGGTTCGACGAGGGCAAGACGTGGGTGGAGGGCGACTTCACGGGCGACGGCGTCGTCGGCACGGCCGACTACTTCGCCCTGGTCTCGCACCTGGGGCGCCAGCCCCCGGAGCCGACCTTCCTGGCGGCCCCGGAGCCGGCCACGCTGGCGCTCCTGGCCGCGGGACTCGCGGCCCTGGCCACGCGCCGCCGCGCCCCCTGAGGCCGCCGCCAATCCGACCCGGCCCCCGGAGGCCGCCGCGAATCCGCCGCCCGGCCGCTTTTTCCTTGCGCCCGCGCCCGCCCTGCGCGTAGAATCCCTCCCACGCGTATCCGAGCTAGGGAGGCCTTCCCCATGAGCCTGAAGCGCATCGGTGTCCTGACGGGCGGGGGCGACTGCCCCGGCCTCAACGCTGTCATCCGCGCCGTCGCCAAGACCCTTATGCACGAGCAGGGCGTCGAGGTCGTCGGCTTCCTCGACGGCTACGCCGGCCTCGTCGAGGACCGCACCATGCCCCTCGACTGGGCCGCCGTCTCCGGCATCCTGACCCAGGGCGGCACCATCCTCGGCACCAGCAACACCGCCAACCCCTTCGCCTGGGCCGACCAGGGGCCCGACGGCACCTACACCAAACGCGACCGCGGCGGCGAGGCCCTCGCCGTCTTCGAGAAGCACCGCCTCGACGGCCTCGTTGTCATCGGCGGCGACGGGTCCATGGCGATCGCGGGGGGGCTGCTTGAGCGCGGCGTGCCGGTCATCGGCGTGCCCAAGACGATCGACAACGACGTCCCGGGGACGGAGCTGACCTTCGGCTTCCAGAGCGCCGTCGATGTGGCCACCGACGCCCTCGACCGGCTCCACACCACCGCCGGCTCGCACCACCGCGTCATGGTCGCCGAGGTCATGGGCCGCTACGCCGGCTGGATTGCCCTGCACGCGGGCCTGGCCAGCGGCTCCGACATCATTCTGATTCCGGAGATCCCGTTCGACTGGGGGGCCATCTTCGACGTCTGCCGCGGCCGCGCGACGCGCGGGCGCCGCTACAGCATCGTCTGTGTCGCCGAAGGGGCCAAACCCGAGGGCGGCGAAATGGTCGTCCGACGCCGCGTCGAGGGTAGTCCCGACCCCGTCCGCCTGGGCGGCGTCGCCCGCCTCATCAGCGGCGCCATCAACCAAGAGACCGACATCGAGGCCCGGGCCACCATCCTCGGCTACGTGCAGCGCGGCGGGACGCCGTGCCCGTTCGACCGCGTCTTCGCCTCCAGCCTCGGCTTCAAGGCGGCCGAACTCGCCGCCGCCGGCAGGTGGGGACGCATGGCCTCGTGGCAACACGGCCGCCTCGCGGACGTGGCCCTGGACGAGGTCGCGGGCAACACCCGGACCATCCCGCCCGACCACACGCTCCTGGACGTCGCCCGCTCGGTCGGCACGAGCTTTGCCGAGAAGACCTGACCCGCGCCGCCGCACCGGCAGGGGAATTAAGTAAGGTTCATGGCCCGTTTCCGGGGAATAGCTTAACGACAACGGCGGCTCCGCTTA
>CAYNLG010000050.1:0-28485 GCA_964397995.1 uncultured Anaerolineales bacterium | reverse complement strand
ACTTTCGGCGTCGTGTAGAGCTCTTCTATCATGACGTTGCGGCCCCGCGGCCCCTACAGGCACCGCATGTAGGCCACCAGAGCCGCCTTCTCCGCCGGCGTCAGATGATCCGGCAGGTCGAACTCGGTGTCGAATCGCTCCAGGTTCCGCTGCTCCAGCCGCATCATCGCGTCAATCTGGTTCTCCGGAAAGCCTTGGCCGCCCGTCGCGTGATGGGCGTGCGGCAAGGGCCGGAAGCCCTTCGGAAAAAGGCCCTTCTTCTTGATCTGGGCGGGCGTCATCTCGGCGAGCTTCTCCCACGTCACGTCGCCGTGGAGCTTTACGCGCACGCCTTCCTGGACGGCTTTCCGTCCGCCGGACATTATCACCGGCGAGGGCCGGTCCGAGAGGTCTCGAGCAGCTCTTTCTGGCGGAGCACCAGCTTCGGCCGCATCTCGACGTCGTGCGCCATCATCTTCTGGAAGTCCATGCCCTTGACAGGCATGTTAGGTCTGGTCGTTCTTCACAGGCGAAGCGGCCCGCAGGCCACCCAGCAGGGCCGGCACGGCCACAAGGCCGGCGGCCAGCAAGGTGCGGGCGTGGGGTGTACGCGTATGCATCGGGGTCTCCTTCAGAGCGGATGCGGCAGTCGCGAACGGATTGCTGGTCACGGAACGGCACGGTGCAGCACCGTTCATGCTACGGCCCCGCCGTGGGGCCGCTCAACAGGCGACGGAGTTCTTCCGCCGGGGACGCGATGTCTCGTCTGCAGGTTCGTCTGCAGGTTCTCTTGACGTGGACCCCATCGGGCGTTTAACTAATGGCTTTCGAGCGAGGGATTTCGCGCGCGGTAAGGAGATGACCGTGGCTGCCATGATCGAAGTCGATGACTTGACCAAGTGGTACGGGCCGACGCTGGCCCTCGATGCCGCGTCCTTCACGGTCGAAGAGGGCCAGATTGTGGGCTTCCTCGGTCCGAATGGCGCGGGCAAGTCCACCACGCTCCGCATCCTGACGGCCTTTATGCCCGCCACCAGCGGCCGGGCGGTCGTTGCCGGCCACGACGTTTTCCATGAGAGCCTCGAGGTCCGGCGCGCCATCGGCTACATGCCCGAGAACGTCCCCCTTTACACGGAAATGCGGGTGGAGGAGTACCTGGCGTTCCGAGCCCGTCTGAAGGGCGTGGCGGGGGGCGAGGTCCGCGGGGCGGTCGACGGCGTCATCGACCGGTGCCGCCTCGGCGACGTCCGCCGCCGCCTTGTCAACCAGCTCTCCAAGGGGTACCGCCAGCGCGTGGGTCTGGCTGATGCCTTGGTGGCCGACCCCCCCGTTTTGGTCCTCGACGAGCCGACCATCGGCCTGGACCCGTCGCAGATCCAGGAGGTGCGGCGGCTGATCCAGCGGCTGGGCGAGCGGCACACGGTGATCCTGTCCAGCCACATCCTGCCGGAGGTCGAGCGGACCTGCTCGCACCTTGTCATCATCGCCCAGGGCCGCATCGTGGCCGCCGGCAGTGTGGAAGACCTGCGGTCCCAGGCCGGTGGCCGCGTCACGGCCGAAGTCGCCGGCGGGGAGACCGGCCCTGCCGAGATCGGCCGCCTTGCCGAAGGCATTGCCGGCGTGGAGTCCGTCCGCCGCGAAGACGCCGGGGGCGGCTGGACCCGGCTCGTCCTCACGCCCAAGGCCGATGCCGACGTCCGCGAGCCGCTCGCGGCTTTGGTCAAGCAGCGGGGCTGGCGGCTTCGCGAACTGCACAGCCAGGCCCCGAGCCTGGAGGAGTTGTACCTGGAGGTCGTCGCGGGCGATACCGCTCGCACCGAGGAGGCGGCGGCCTGAGCCGCCTGCCCGACCTACGCGGAGGATTCGACCCATGCGAAGCGTTTGGACCCTGACGCGGCGCGAGGTGGGGGGCTACTTCGTCTCGCCCGTCGCCTACGTCCCCATGGTGCTGTTTCTCATGGTGGCCGGGTTCCTGTTCGCCTGGCCCCAGGTCGGGGCCCTCGGCCCCGGCCAGCCCGCCACCATGCGGACCGTCTTCGACGTCATGGCCGTCATCCTCGTCTTCGTACTGCCCATCCTGACCATGCGGTCACTGGCCGAGGAACTGAAGAGCGGCACCATCGAGACCCTCATGACGGTCCCGGTGACCGATACCCAGGTCGTTCTGGGCAAGTTCCTCGGCTGTTGGCTCGTGTACCTGGTCATGCTGGCGCCGACGCTCCTGTACGTGGTCCTGCTGGTGGCCTTCGGAAACCCCGACCTCGGGCCCATCGCGAGCGGGTACCTGGGCCTGGCGCTGCTGGGCATGCTGGGCGTGGCCCTGGGGCTGATGGCCTCGTCGCTGACGCAGAACCAGGTGGTGGCGGCCGTCCTGGCGTTCGTCGTCCTCATCCTGACGACCATCTTCGCCCCCTGGCTGTCGACCTCGCTGCCCGCCCCGTGGCGAGATATTCTGCAGCAGGTGGCCATCCGCAGCCATTTCCAGGACTTCGGCCAGGGCGTCGTGGACCTCGTGCACGTCATCTACTTCCTGGCGGCAACAGCGCTCGTCCTGTTCGTGACCGTCAAGATCATGGAGAGTCGGCGATGGCGGTAAACCTCCCCTCAAAGCCCAAGACGCCCGAGGCCCTGACCGCGTCCCAGCGCTGGGTCCGGTTCGGCTCCAACGTGGCCCTCTCGATCCTCCTGGCCACCCTCCTCACGGTGGCCGTGGTCGGCATCAGTTCAGGGCTGCTGCGCGGCAAAGCGCGGAGCGACTGGACCGCCGGCGGGCGGTTCAGCCTCAGCCCCCGCACCAAGGCCCTCCTGGCCGACCTGCCCCACGACATTCGCCTCACGAACCTCTACGCCGAGACCCCCGAACTGCCCGGTTCCACCGAACGCTGGAGCCGTGTCCGGGACCTGCTGGCCGAATACGACGCCGCCTCCGGCCACGTCGAGGTCGAGTCGGTCAACCCGGCCGTGGACGTGGGTGGGGTGGAGGCCCTCGTGGCGCGGCTCCGGGAGCGGTACGAGGCGGAACTGGAGGGCCCCAAGGCCCTGATCGGCCGTTTCGACGGCCTGAAGAGCGAACTCGACACCCTCCTCGAGGCCCAGGCCCAGCGCCTCCGCGAGGCGGCCGCCGCCTGGCCCGACGGCCCCGAGGCCGTGACCACGGCCCTGATGACTGTGGCCCAGCAGTGGCAGCAGGGCCGCGTCATCGGCGAGATGACCGCCGCCGGCATCAAGAGCCAGACCGAACAGGCCCTGCCCGTCTACTCGGTCGCGGTCGAGTCCGCCCGGGAGTACCTGAAGCAGATGAAGGAGGCCTTCGAGTCGGTCCCGGCCTTCTTCGACCAGGTCCGCGAGCGGATGGGCGACGCCGCGCCCCCGCCGCCCGTCAAAGCCGTCCTGGAGGCCGGTTCCGAGCCCTACCAGCCGATGATCGAGAAGATCGACGCGTACCTCAAGGAGGCGGCCGACGTCGAGGAACTCCAGATCGAGGACGTCCGGCGCGAGATCGCCTCCGGCGACGTTGTCCTCGTCGAATCCCCGGACGACGTCCGCGTCGTGCCCGACGCCGAGATTTGGCCCTGGAACCCCCAGGCCGGGCGCGACCCGAACGCCCCCCAGACCCTTTTCGCGGGCGAACAGGCCGTCTCCAGCACGGTCCTCGGCATGGTCAGGGAGGAGAAGCCGGCCGTCTTCTTCGTGACCTACGGCGTCCCCATGGCCGAGCAGGGCGGCCCGTACGCCGAGGTGGCCGACCGGCTCCGCAAGGCCAACCTGATCGTCGAGGACTGGGACCTGATGCGCGGCACGGAGCTGCCGGAGCCGGAGGGCATGACCAAGGCCGTCCTGTTCCTGGTGCCGCCCCCGCCGCCCGACCCGCAGCGGCGCATGCCGCCGCCCAACCCGGAGGCCTACCACGCGGCCACGCGGCTCGTGGAAGAGGGTCTGGCGGGGGCCGTCATCCTGGCCGAGCCGGGCTCCATGATGATGCCCCAGATCCCCTACGCGGGGCTCCTGGAGACGCTGGGGCTCAACCCGCGGCTGGAGGCCGTGGCCGTGCACCGGGTCGTCGTCGACGACATGGGCAACACGCGGCCCGTGACGCGGGTGGACGTCACGGACTACGCCGACCACCGGATCACTGACCCGATCGGGGCGCTGCCGTCGATGCTGTGGACGGCCTCGCCGCTGCCGGCGGCGGAGGTGGTGCCCGCGGGCGTGACGCTGCACCCCCTGCTTGCCCTCCCCACGGGGTCTGACTGGTGGGCGGACACCACCGGTTGGATGGCCACGCAGGGCCAAGCGACGTTCGACCCGGAAGCGGACCTCGTCTCGACGGCCGAGAAGCCGTTGCCGCTTGCGGTGGCGATCGAGCGGCGGCTCCCGGCCGAAGGGAGCGGCGAAGCCGAGGTGGAGGCGGCCCCGGCCCACGTTCAGAAGGTCGTCTGCTTCGGCGACGCCGACTTCGCCCGCGACGATATCGCGTTTTACCGCGATTACTTCGGCCAGACGGCCTTCCCCGGCAACATCGAATTGATCGTCAACAGTGCCCTCTGGGTCACCGGGACCGAACATCTGATCACCGTCAGCCCGGAGGCTCTGCGGGCCCGGCGCGTGGGCGAGATGGGGGCCTGGGAATGGCCTGCCCGCCTGCTCGTGGTGGTCGGGCTGCCGCTCGCGGTGGCTGTGGCGGGCATCGTGGTCTACGTCAGGCGCAGGAGATAGGCATGCGGTATCACACGACCCTGGTGCTGGCGATCCTGGTGCTGATCGCCGCCGGCATCGTCTACGTCTATCGGGACGTCATCTTCGGCGAGGCCCCGGAAGAGGAACCCCCGGCCGAGGCGCTCGAGCTCGTGGCGGGCGATCCGGCGGTCGAGGACGCGGTCGCGGTCGCCATCGAAAAGGGCACAAAGGAGGGCTTCCAGCCCCGCGTGGCCTTCAAACGGGGCGACGACGGCGACTGGTTCCTGGCCGAGCCCGTCCAGTGGCCGGCCGACGACTACGAGGTCCGCCGCATCGCACGGGCCCTTCTGGACGCCCGCTACGAGCAGGCCGTGGACCCTGAGCGAGCGGGATCGGCCTCGGCGGCCGATCTGGGCCTGGAGCCGCCCCAGTACCGCGTCAGGGTCGAGGTCAAGCCCGAGGGCGGGGAGGCCCGGACGGTGGCCGTGGACGTCGGCCGCCGCAGTGCCCTCACGGAGGGCGTCTACGTCCGCCCGGAAGGTGAGACCCGCATCCCCCTGCTCAAGGACGACACACTGCTGGAGCGGTGCGAGGCCCCCATTGAAGGGTACCGGAAGCGCGGCTTGGTGGACCTGGACCGCACGGAGCTCGCGAAACTGGCCCTGGAGGGCCCGCGGGGCCGCCGTGTGCTGGTCCGGGCCGAGGGCGATCGCTGGCTGCTGACCGAGCCGATCAGCGCCCGGGCCGACACGACCGCGGCCGACCGCCTCGTCCGCGAGGCCCTGAACGTCCGCGTCAAGGAGTTCATCTCGGACGCTCCGGAGGACCTGGCGGCCTTCGGGCTGGCCGATCCGCAGCTCACGGTGACGCTCTGGCAGAAGGCCGAGGCGGCGTCTGAAGACGCGCCTGACGCGGGGGCCACGGACGATGTCGAGGAGGCCGAAAACGCCCCTGGCGAGGCCGAGAAGGCCGAAACGGCGGGCGAGTCGGCGGCCCCCGAGCCGCCTGCGTTCGAGGTCGCCCGTGTCCTTCAGTTCGGCACCTGGGCCGACCTCAAGCGGGAGACCGTCTACTGCACGCCCGACGGCGGCAAACACGTCGTCAGCGTCGTCGCCGACAAGCTCAAGGACCTGGACCTGGGCGTCGCGGCGCTCCGCGACAAGCACGCCCTGGCCTATGACAAGGCCAGGGTGACGGCCGTCGAGGTCCGTCACGAAGACGCCTCGTTCCGCCTGGAGAAGACCGACGGCACGTGGCACGTCACCCCCCCCGACGGGGAGGCCCAAAAGGCTGAGAAAGCGGCCGTAGACGCCCTTCTGGACGAGCTCAAGGGCCTTGCGGTGCTCTACTACCTGCAGGAGGACGACCCGCGGCCGACGTTCCCGCCGGGGGCCCGCGGGGTGCGGCTGCGGGTCGAGGGCGAAGCCGGCCAGCGGGGCTTCGACCTCGTCCAGGGGCAGGAAGCGACCGTCATCACCAATATCCGCGAGGATTGGGTCGGCCGCGTCAACGAGAACGACCTCGACAACTTCGGCCGCGACTGGCTCGCGTACCTGGACCGCGACGTGCTTGCCGTAAAGCCCGAAAAGGCCGTCAAACTGGCCGTCAAGACCCCTGAGCGGCAGATTCGGCTGGAGCGGGCGGACGCCGACTCGCCCTGGAGGATGGTCGAGCCGATCGAGGCCGAACCCGACCAGGACGCCGTCGACGACATCCTGCGGGAAATGCTGTTCCTGAAGGCGGAGCGGTACGTGGCGGCCGATCCGGGCCGTGCGCTCGACCAGGTCGTCATCACGGCGACCGAGACGGCCGAGGAGGGCAAGACGGTCGAGCGGACCGTGCGGCTCGCGGTCCAGGAAGACGGCACGATTCTTGGCCGCGCGAACGGCGGGCCGATGGTCTTCGAGATGGCTCCGGACCCTCTATATCGCCTCGTAGGCGAGGTCCTGCCCCAAGACCTGGTATCCGATCTGAAGGCCGACGACGTGACGTCCATTGCCGTCGAGGCCGGCGGCAAGACGCTGAAGCTCGAGAAACAGGGCGACGCGTGGGTCCGCCTGGGCTCCGACGGGAAGCCCGTGGACACGGTGGACGCCGAGGCGGCCGAGGCGATTGCCGAGGCGGTGGCGAAGGCCAAAGTGGTCCGTTGGGCCGCCTACGAGGCCGAAAACGCCGGAACGTACGGTCTGGACGCCCCGGCGGTCGGGGTGACGGTGACGACGGCCGACCGCGCGGTGACGGTGCTCGTGTCGGGGGCCGAGGTGGACGAAAAGGTGGCCACACTGGTCGAGAACCGGCCGTTGCGCTATGTATCGGCCAAGGGCGATGGGCGCGTGGGGCTGCTCACGGGCTCGACCCTGCGGACGCTGCTGGACGCGAAGACGTCGCTTGAGGCCAAGGCCGAGGTCACGACCGGCGGCTGACGGGTGGCCAAGCAGCTACACTTCCTCATCCGGCGAAAGCCCCAGGAACCGGTGCGCATGGGCCCACAGGACGCCGTGCAGGGCCTTTTCGCCGAGGCCCAGGTTGCGGACTTTTTCGACCTCGCGCTGCGGGTCTGCCCAAGGGGCGTCGGAGCCGTAGCAGATGAACTCGATCGGATGGGCGTCCAGGAGCCGCCGAAGGCGGTCGGGGTCGCACCAGCCGAGGCTGTAGCTGGTATCAAAGTATACGGGGAGGCCCGTGAGATATTCCAGAACATCGTCCCAGCACCGCCAGCCGCCCATGTGGGCGGCGAGGAGCCGGAGGTCGGGGACGGCTTCGCGGAGGCGGCGGATGCGGACGGGGGCGCCGAGGTCGTCGGGCTCGTAGGCGAGATCGTAACCGGCGTGCAGCAAAAGACTTAGGCCGTTTTCGGCGGCCGCCCGGGCGAGGCGGACGACGCGGGGGTCGTCGATGGGGACCCCGGCGTACTGGGGGTGGAACTTGAGGCCCCGGATGCCGCCTTCGGCGAGGCGGGCGGCCTCGGTTTCGGGGTCGGGGAAGTCCGGGTGGATGCTCGCGAAGGGAAGCAATCGATCGGAGGCGATATGCATGCTCCAGTCGCTGATTTTGGGGGTTTGAGCGGCCTTTGTGGCGACGGAGCAGACGACGGCGCGGTCGATGCCGGCGCGGTCGAGGGCTCCGAGGAGGCCGGCGACGGTGCCGTCGTAGCAGGCGGTGGGCTTCTCCCAGACGCCTTCGGATAGAAGGATCGGCATGGCATGGGCCGCGACGGCGTCGGGAAAGGCGTGGGTATGGACGTCGAGGGTGGGCATGGAGCGCCCCTTTTTTTCCTTTTTCTTGGCTTTTTTTGTCACTTTGTGACTTTTTTTCGTCGCCTATTTCCTTTTTTTTGCCGCCGTTTTCCCTCTATTTGGCCTCGTTTGTCTTTTTTTTGCCGGTTTCTGTCTTTTTTTTCCGGCGGGGCGCTCCGCCGGCGGGCGTGTCAGCCGTACCTCGCGCCGGCTGACGGGCCGGCCTCCGCGCGACTGCGCATTGTGCGAATCGTTTCCGCGTTAGCGTCATCCTTGGGTGCCGGTGCCTATTCTCTGGGTACGATTCCCCAATTGTGCGGATTTGTCCGCGCCGCTGTGGATTTTGCCCCACTTTCGGGTTGTGTCGCGATGGTGGTCCCCTGGGTAAACCCCGATGAGGGGTACGTGAAGGCCTTTTTCATCGTGGGCGTCGTTTGGCACGGCGCTTGCTCTCTTGTCAGGCGCGCTGGGATGGGTTTCATAAAAACTTGGCTATGCCATGCGGGACGGTCCCGCATGTCTTACACCAGTGGCCGAAAGTCCCCCCGTTCGGCCACTGTTTTTTTTAGTCGTTTCGGCGGCCCTTGACATACAGGTTTCTGCCGGCGTCCGCAAGAGCCGGCGCGAGGCGGATCAGCCCGAGGCGGGTTGGTCCGCTTCGTGTTGCGCGCTGGGGCGCGGTTCGATGCGCCAGTGGCCGCTTTCTTCGACGGCCCAGGTGGGGCCGTCGAACCAGGCGCCGAGGGTGACGAGGAGGCGGCCGGGCTCGGCCGAGCGGCGGTTGCAGATGGCGGCGTGATGCACATGGCCGCAGACGATCACGTCCACGCCGCGCGCGTAGACGGCCCGCAGGCGCGCCTCGTCCAGGCCGACGTGCCGCGCGCGCCGCGCGGGGTCCTCGGCGCGTCGCGCGCTGACGCCGCGGTAGAAGCGCGCGCCGGCGCGGGAGGCCCAGTAGGGCAGGCGGGTGTAGAGGGCCTCGACGGCGCGGCCGCGGAAGAACTCCTGGAGGCGGAAGCCGGGGTCGCCGCGAGCCTCCAGGTAGTCTCCGTGGGCGAGGTAGACGGGTCCGGACTCGGAGGGGACCTCGTGCCAGGTGCCGTGGGGGGCGACCTGGACGCCGGTGGCCGCCCCGAACCCGCGGAGGTAGAAGTCGCGGTTGCCCTTGACCATGGTGACGCGGGTGCCCCCCGCGACGACCGCGCGAAGGGCGTCCAGGACGGGGCGGCAGTCGGGGTCGCGGAGCTGCTTCGGGCCGACCCAGTAGTCGAAGATGTCGCCGAGGAGGTAGAGTTCGTCGGCGTGCGGGGTCTCGGCGCGGAGCATGTCGATGAGCCAGCGGGCGCGCTCCGGGTGGTCGGGGCCGCAGTGGACGTCGGCGAGGAAGAGGCGTCGGGTCACGGGGCGGTCTCCGCGTCGACCTCGGTCCGGGCCTCGCGCACGAGGCGAAGGAACTCGCGGAGGGGCGCGGTGACGGCCGGGAGGGTCTGGAACTCGACGACGGGGGCGTCGCGGGTGCCGGTGACGCGGACGACGCCGAGCTCGCGGCGGACGCCTTCGAGGAGTTCCGAGAGGGTGGCCAGGAGGGGCTGGTCGTCCTTGCGGCCGGTCATGAAGGTGAGGTCGAGAGTGCCGTCGGGTTCGACGGTGCCGGCGCCGTAGAGGCTGAGGGCGGGCCCTTCGAGGCGGAGGTCGGAGAACAGGACGCGGCCGGCGCGGAGGTAGTACTGGACGGTGGCCTCGCGGAAGGCGGCGCGCTCGGCGGGCTGGAGGCGGAGGGCGGCGAGGACGCGGACGATCATGGGCAGTTCGTAGAGGGCGGCGCCCGAGACGTGCAGCGTGCCGCGCGCGTCGAGCGCCTGGCCCGGGCCGCCCCCGCGGACCACGAGGGTGCCTTCGAGGCGTCCTCCCTGGAGGTCGCCTTCGAGGCCGAAGCCGTGTTTGGCGAGGCGCTGGAAGTCGGCGTCCTTGAGGGCGAGGCGGAAGGCGTAGCCGCCGCCCGGCCGGAGGCTGACGGCGGCGCGGCCCTCGACGAGGCCGCCGTAGAAGGCGCCCTCGATGGCGGAGAAGTTGAGCTGGTCGGCGTCGGGGGCCTTGGTGAAGACGAGGCGCATGTTGTCGACGGGCTTGTCGGCGATGCGGCCGCGCTGAATCCAGAACTCGCCGTCGAGGGCGAGGTGGGTGCCCTCGGCGCGGCCGGTGAGGCCGAGGGTGCCGACGACGTCGGTGACCTCGACGCCGGGGTCGAGCGTGACCTCGTCGAGGAGGGCCTCGCCGTGCCACTCGGCGACGGCGTGGCCGTCGGGGTCGCGGCGGTAGGTGAGGCGGTCGAGGGCGAGGTCGAGGCGGCCGGTGGGGTCGAGGCGGTCGAGGGCGGTGCGGACGGCCTCGGGGACGGCGCGACGGAGGGGCCCGCCGAGGCGGAGGCCCTCGGCCCGGACGGTCAGGTCCATCGCCGTCCCGCCGCCTTCCTCGTAGACGACGCGGCCGCCGAGGGCGAAGGCCGTCGGGCCGGTCCGGGCGGTGACGTCGTGGAGGCGGACCTCGCGGCCGGTGAACTCGAGGCGCCCCTCGACGTGCTCCAGCGGGTACGGGAAGAAGTCGAAGCGGACCGCCAGGTCGCGCGCGGTGACCCAGACGTGGTGCTGGACGGGCCGGTCGGCGCCGAGGTCTTTCCAGACGCGGGCCTCGACGTCGACGCGGCCGTCGGGGTTGAGGTGGCTCCAGGCGGCGCGCATGTCGGGGCCGAGGGCGCCGCGGAGGGCCTCGCTGAGGGGCAGGTCCGTGCCGGTGATGTCGAGGTCCATGGCGTAATCGCCGGAGTCGACCTCGCGGCGGATCCATCCGGTGGCGGCGAGGCCGGCGCCGGCGTTGAAGCCCTGGAGGGCCTGGAGCTGGACGCGGCCGGGGGTGACGCGGGCGGTGCCGGTGACGTCTTCGGCGAGGAAGGGGAACTCTTCGTAGATCATGCGGGCGCCGCGGAGGTCGACGGCCAGGTCGTAGTCGAGGGGTGTCTCGGCCCGCGGCAGGTAGTCGACCGTGCCGCGCACGTCGGCGCGGCCGGCGAGGTGGAAGGTGCGGAGGGCGTCGCGTTGGGCCTCCGGGAGGGCGTCGAAGAGGTCGCCGCCCAGCCGGACGCCGCGCACGGCGACGTCGAGGTGGACGGTGGCGGGCCCGTCGGCCTGCCAGGCGACGGTGCCCGCCAGCTCCACGGCCGCCTGGTCGTGCGTGCCGCGCACCTCGCGAATCTCCGTCCGCTCCGGGCCGATGACGACGGTGCCGGTGGCGCCGCGGACCTCGTAGGGGAAGCCCTCGTAGGCGGCGGTGCAGTCTCGGAGCGTGGCGGTGACGGTGGTGCGGAGGCGGGCGGCGCGGTCGGGGCGGCGGACGACGGTGGCCTCCAGATCGACGAGGCCCGCGGGGCGGAACTGGTCGTAGCGGGCGCGGTGGGCGGGGGTGAGGGCCTGGCGGAGGTCCTCGTCGAGGCGCATGTCGCGGGCGACGATGTGGTACTCGCAGCCCCAGTCGGGCCCCGGGTTCGTGACGACGCCGCTGACGGTGACGGCGGTCCGGCCGTGGCGGCCGGCCAGGTCGGGGACGCTGTAACCGTCGGGGCCGAAGTCGATGCGGCCGCGGGCCTCCGTCAGGGTGTAGGGGAAGCGGCGGTAGGTCAGGGTGATGCCGCGGCAGTGGGCGGTCCCGGCGACGTCGAGGGGGGCGTCGGCGCGGGGCGCGCGGCGGACGCGGATGTCGAGGTCGATGCGGCCGGCGGGGTCGAAATCGTCGTAGAGGCGGCCGAGGCGCGGGGCCAGGTCGGCGGCGTGGCGGCGATGGTCCTGGAGGGCGATGCCCTCGGCCCGGACCGCCAGGTCGAGGCCGAGCCGGTCGGCGTCGAACCCCGTGACGGTGCCCGCGAGGCGGACGGGGATGTCGTAGACGCGCGCCTCGGGCGCCGCGGCGCCCGGCGCGGCCGGCGGCTCCGCGACGGTGCCGCGCAGCACGCCCTGGACGTCCTCCAGGACGAGGCCGTCGCGGGAGAGGACGGCCAGGCCGGTGAGGTTCTCGAAGCGGTGGAGGTCGCCGGCGATCTCGTGGGCGAAGGTGACGCCCGCGAGGATCATGCGGACGACGAGGCCGGCGTCCGGGTCGAAGTGGACCTCGAGGTTGACCGAGCCGGAGGGTTCGAGCCAGTCCCAGACCTGTTTGACCTCGCGGGGGAGGCCCTCGCGGAGGTCGGGGGTAAGGGCGACGTTGGAGGCGCGGCCCTCGAAGCTGAGGGCGCCGGTGCGGGCGCTGAGGCGGCCGGAGGTGACGGCCAGGCGGAGGCCGCCGCGGCTCGTCAGGTCGGTCTGGAACCGGACGACGTCGGGGTCGGCCTCGGCGGGGATGAGGAGGCCGCCGATCTGGAGGGCGTGCTCGTAGGTGACGGTGCCGTCGCGGAGGCGCCGGACCCAGAGGGTGCCCTCTTCGAGCGACACCACCGGCCGCACCGGCAGACCCCCGGTCGGGCCGGCCCGGGCGAACTGCTGGAAGTTCCAGCTCGTCTCGTTCCAGAGTTCGAGGGCGACGACGGGGCGATGGACGCGGATCTCGGCCACGTCGAGGCGCATCCGGAGCAGAGCGACCGGGTTGATGCGGAGTTCGACGCGCTCGGCCACCAGCAGCGGCGCGGTAAACGGCGCCGGCGCGTCCACCGTGATGCCGCGCAGGATCAGGCCCTCGGCGAAGTCGAAGTGGGCCTCGTCGATGGTGACGCGGGTGCCGAGGAGCGCTTCGAGGTAATCTTCGGCGTAGGCCTCGACGTTCTCGTCACCGGTCTTCTCGCGCCAGTAGAGGTAGCCGCCGAGGAACAGGACGGCGGCGGCGACGGCGAGGACGCGGCGCCAGGTGTGGCGTGAGGCGCGGCGCCGGCGGCGGTCTTCGTCGACCGGGTGCCGCCAGTGCGTGGGCCGCGCGTCCATCGGCCGCGGGGACGGCATGTCAGGGGCCCTCCCGGGCGGAACCCGCCGCCTCCACGGGGGCGCCGTCGTCGGCCGGGCCGCGGGGGCGGCGGCCGAGGCCGGCCAGGCCCGCGCCGCCCAGCGCCGCCAGGGCCGGCATGGCGACGAGCCGGTCGCGGCAACTGGCCGGGACGGCCAGGCTGAGCAGCGTCACGGCCACCGCCGGCACCAGCAGCCACAGGACGACCGCCCCCTGCCGCCGCAGCACCACCGCCCCCAGCAGGGCGAGGGCGGCCGTCGGGAGCAGACTCATCCAGCCGGCGAACCCGTGGAGCGGCGTCCGGACCCTCCGGAAGTTCGGCGCCGGCGACCACACCCGCCCGACCCGCTCGGCGGCCAGGGCGGCGGCGCGGCCGGGGCGGTCGGCGGCCAGGCGGGCGGCGCGGGCGGCGTACCAGGCGTCGCGCTGGACCTCGCCGAGGGCGGCGGTCTTGTGGGCGAGGGCCTCGCGGTGGGCCGCCAGGGCGCCCTCGCGCGTCGCCGCCTCGGCCAAGGTCGCCTCGAACGCCGGGTCGAGCGGGCGCTGGGCCTCGTAGAGGGCCTCGCCGGCGGCGGTCGTCAGGACCGGGGCGCCCAGGCGGAACTGGTTGCGGATCAGCCACGGGGCCAGAGCCGCCAGCACCACGGCCGTGCCCAGGCCCCAGCCAGCCAGCCATCGCCGCCTCGGCCGGCCCAGGAGCGCTGCCACGCCCGCCACCGGCACCACGGCGAGCAGGCGGGCGTCGGTGCAGGCGGCCCCGGCCAGGGCGAGGCCGGCGGCGGCGGCCCAGACGAGGGCCCCCCGCCCGCGGCCGCGCCCGACCGCCCGGACGAACGCCAGGCCGACCGCGAGGGCCAGCGCGAGCAGCAGCCCGGCCACGACGTCCGGCAGGGCCAGGGCCGCGAAGTAGACTTGGTACGTGTCGAAGGCAAGAAGCACCACCGCCACCATGGCCGCCCACAGCCCCGCCAGGCGCCAGGCCATCCAGGCGGCCAGGGCGACGGTGGCCGTGCCGGCGACGGCCTGGACCAGGAGCAGGACGTGGAGGGCGTCGTCGCTGGCGGCATGGGCCGCGGCCACGAGGGCCGGGTACGCGGGCGGGTATCGCGCGGCATAGGTGCGGCCGAGGACGGTCTCGGGGAGGCGGTAGCCGAGACCCGCCGCCAGGCCCCGCCCGATGGCCAGGTGCTCGCGCGAGGCCGGGAAGCGGGAGGCGGCCGCGCCGGCCATCGTCAGAACCAGGGCGACGCGGGCGGCCAGGGCGAGAGCCAGGAGGACGAGGATCGCGCCGCGGGCGGCCGCCGGGGCGCGCGACCCCCCCGGGCCGCGTTCGGAGACGGTCTGCATGGACCTATCGTAGCCCCGGGGTAGGTGGAAATCAACGTCTGGAGGCGTGCGTCGGCGGCGGCGCGCGGGTACAATCGGGGGGCGCCGGGAGGGGCGCCCCGGGGGCGCGCCCAGGGGCGAATGAGCATAGGGCGGGACCGCCGGGCGTTCCGGCCGATGGGGCCGGCGCCGGCGGTGCCGCAGCCTCCAGGGAGAGGGAGAGACCGATGACCCAGACGCCGCCTGCTTCGCCGAACGAGCCGCATCAGCCGCCCGCGACGCCCGGGGGCGGGCCGCCGCCGGCCCAGCCGCCGTCGCCGCCTTTGCCGCCCGGGGCCGGGGCCGCCCCCGCGGGTCGGCCGCCCGGGGCCCGGCCGACGACCTCGGCCCTGGCCATCGTCAGCCTCGTGGCCAGCCTGCTGCCGTGTATCCCGCTGGTCGGGCCGCTGGTGGCCATCGTGTGCGGGCACATGGCGCTCGGGCAGATCAAGCGGTCCGAAGGGAAGGTCGGCGGGCGCGGGATGGCGCTGGCCGGGACCGTCCTCGGGTACGCGGGCCTGGTGCTCCAACTGCTGGTCGTGGCGCTGCTGGTCTTTCTGGCGCCGGCGGCGTTTCACGAAGCCCGGAGCGAGGCGTACCAGGCCCGCGGGGCCGCCGACCTCCACCAGATCGGCAACGCCCTGCACATGTATGCCGCCATGCGCGAGAACCGGCTGCCGGACAGCCTGGACGCCCTCGTGGCGGAGCAGCTGGTGCCGCCAGAGATGCTGGTGGAGGTGGACATGCCCCGGTACGTGTATTGCAAGCCCGCCGCGGCCTTCCTGGACCAGGTGCCGCCGGGGACGCCGCTGGTGTGGGACAACCCGGCGTGCGCGCCGTACGAGGGGGTGAACGTGCTGTTCGCGGACGGGCACATCGAGACGTGGGACGCCCCGCCGGAATAAGGCCCGGCAAAGGACGTTCGGCATGGACGGGGCGATGGGCGCGGCCCGGCCGGCCGGGGTCCGTACGGAGCCGAGGATGAACCTGGCCGCACGCATCCTGCTGATCGGGGCCGCGTGGCAGGCGGCGCTTGGCGCGCCCGTCCGCGCCGAGACGGTGCCGGCGGAGGCCGGCCCGGTCCGGCTCGACGCCGGACCGGTGGTGGGCACGGTCGAGGGCGAGGTTTCGGTCTTCCGTGGCATCCCGTACGCGCGGCCGCCGGTGGGCGGGCTCCGGTGGCGTCCGCCCCAGCCGCCCCTGCCTTGGACGGAGCCGCGCCCCTGCACGGCGTTCGGTCCGTGGTGCCCGCAGCCGGTGCCGATGATGACCGGCCGCCTCGGCCGCACCGACGAGGATTGCCTGACGCTGAACGTCTGGACGCCGTCGCCGCGGCGGGACGCCCTGAAGCCGGTGATGGTGTGGATTCACGGCGGCGGGCACACGACGGGGTCCGGGGCGATGCCGTTCTATGACGGGGCGGCGTTGGCGTCGCGCGGCGTGGTGGTGGCGACGCTCAACTACCGGCTCGGGCCGCTCGGGTACCTGGCCCATCCGGCGCTCTCGGCCGAGTCGCCCTACGGCGTGAGCGGCAACTACGGGTTGTTGGACCAGGTCGAGGCCCTGCGGTGGGTGCGGCGAAACATCGTGGCGTTCGGCGGCGACCCGACGCGGGTGACGGTGTTCGGCGAGTCGGCGGGGGCGGCGTCGATTGCGCGGCTGTTGGTGGCGCCGTCGGCGCAGGGGCTCTTCCACCGCGCGATCCTGCAGAGCGGCGGCCCGGTCGGCCACAACCGCCACCTTCGCGAGCGCTGGTACGGCCTGGAGCCTGCCGAGGCCGTCGGCCGGCGCGTGGCCGAGCGCCTCGGCCTCACGGACGCCGCCGACCCCGCGGCCGCCCTGCGCCGGGTGACGCCGCGCGACCTCCTGGAGGCGGCCGACCCGGCCCAGGGCCTCTTCGGGAGCGGCCTGAAGTTCGGGCCCTGCGTCGACGGGGTGATCCTGCCGAACGAC
The DNA here is from genome assembly GCA_964397995.1 of uncultured Anaerolineales bacterium. Classification (GTDB taxonomy): domain Bacteria; phylum Planctomycetota; class Phycisphaerae; order FEN-1346; family FEN-1346; genus CAYNLG01. The sequence goes on along the minus strand of CAYNLG010000050.1, from coordinate 12,295 downwards.
CCGGTCGACTTGTGGGCGCGCGGCGGGAGCCATGGCGTGCCCGTCTTGGTCGGGTCGAACGCCGACGAGGGGACGGTGTTCCTGAGGCAACTGCCGGTGCGGACGGCAGCGGGGTGCCGGCGGGTGCTGGAGCGGGCGTTTCCGGGGCGGCTGGAGGAGGCGCTGAGGCTCTTTCCCCGCGACGGGTCGGACGAGGCCGCCGTCGAGGCCGCCCTGAACCGCGTGGTCACCGTGACGGCGTTTGCCGCCCCGGCCCGGGCGATGGCCCGCGACGCGGCCGCCCACGGGGCGAAGGCGTACCTGTACCACTTCACGCGCCGGCCGCCCCTCGGAAGGCGGCGCGACCTCGGCGCGTTTCACGGCCTGGAGATCGGCTACGTCTTCGGGACGGTCAAGCGGCGGCGGGCGTTCGCCCCGGCCGACCACCGCCTCAGCGACACGATGATGGGCTACTGGGTGGCCTTCGCCCGGACGGGCGACCCGAACGGCGACGGGCGGCCGGCGTGGCCGGCCTGGACGCCCGAGAACAAGGCCGCGATGGAACTCGGCGACGGCGTCGCCGTCCGCACGGACCTGCTGAACGCCGAATGCGACCTGGCCGACGCCGCCCGCGCGGCGAAACACCGCCGGCGCGCGGAGGCTGAGACGGGGGGACCCCTGCCATGACACGCGGGCACCGAGCGAACCGAAGGCCCGGTGGCGCGCCGGAGGAGACCGAGGACGCGCCGGGCGCCGCTCCCGACGTGCGGGGGCGCCTCGCGCGCCGGCTGCGCGGGTACGGCCTCGTCGTGGGCGTCGCGGCCGTCGTGGCCGCGGGGTTCGCGGTGGTGCTGATCCTGGAGGTGACGGCGGCCCTGTGGCCGGCAATCGGGGTGCTGGGCCTGACCCTGCTGGTGATGCTGACCGTCGGCAGCCGTCTGCTGCGGTGCCCGGCGTGCGAGACGCCGATCAGCCTGGGCGACGCCCGGGCGGCCGCGTGCCCGCGGTGCGGGGCCCGGTTCCGCTGACACGAACGTCAAAGGAGCCGCGGGGATGCTGGAGCTTCTGGCCCAGGCGGCCGAGGGCATGGCCGAAACCCGTGTTGCCGAAGTGACGCGCGTGACCGGCCTCGGGGCGGTGCTGTACCTGGGCATCCGCCGCCCGGCGCGGCAGCGGGAACTCGGGCGGTAGGAGTGCCGGAGACGGGGCGGGCCGCATGCTCGAAACACTGGTCTACCTGACGCTGAGTTTCGTGGGCATCGGCCTGGCGCTCGCCGTCTTCGGCTTCTGGGGCTGGATGGTGCTGGACGCCGCCACGCGGTCGACGGCGGTTGGCCGCGCCCGGACGGCGTGGGTACTGGTGTGCCTCCTGGGCGGCCCGGTCGGGTCGCTGGTGTACTTTCTGGTGCGGCGTCCGCGCGGCGGAGGCTGAACCGCCGCGGCCGCCCGCACGCGCTTGGCCTTCCCCCTGGCGGCTGGTATAATGCCGCCGCCCTCGAAAGGACCGCCCATGACCAAGCCGCAGGCCGTCCGCGCTCTCGTCGTCGGCGCGACCGCCGCCGTCGTCCTCCTGCTCGTCCATCTGCTGGTGCTGCCGGTGCCCGCGTCGTGGACGGTCAACCGGGTGCTGCACCACGTGTGGGAGGGGCTGGTGCTGGCGGGGGCCGCCGGGGCGGTGGTCCTGTTCTTCCGCATCAAGACGGGGACGCGGCGTCGGGACCTGCAGCGGGCCGAGGCCCGCCGGCGGCTCGTCGCGGTCGTGGTGGTTGTCGTGGCGGCCGTGGGGATGGCCGTGACGGCAGAGTTGCTCCGCGACGCGTCCAGCCGCCGCCGCCTCCGGGCCGCCGAGGCCGACCTCGAGGCCGTCGCCCGCGCCGTCGAGGCCTACCGGGCCGACCATGGGGGGACGTGGCCCGAGGACGTCGGCGCTTTGGCGCCGACGTACCTGCCGCGCGCGCACCTCTATTATCGCTATCGCCACGGGCCGCGCGGCGAGGGCCCGCCGCCCGAGGACGCCGGCGACGCCGCCCCGCCCACCTACCGCCTCGTCCCGCCGCGCGAGAAGAAGCCTGGCGAGAAGGCCAAGCCCGAGAGCCCGGTGGCGGCGTACCTGCGGCCGGGATGTGCGTGGGGGCCGCTGACGGCCGTCCTCGGCCGGTCCGGCGTCATCCTGGTGCGCGGCGACGACCTGGTGGTGGGCCTGGAGACCGCGGCCGCCGAGAGGCCGGCGGACGTTCCCGCGGACGCGCCGCCCGAGGCGGCGCCCGCGCCGGAGCCGGATGGCGCGCCGAAGGAGGCCGAGGTGCCGGCGGCAGAGTGAGCTGGGGCCCCGCACACACGAAGCCTCCCGAAAGGGTGCGGTTGCGTCGGGCGTCCGGCGCAATCGGCGCAGAAAGGTGGCCGGAGCCGCATCCCTCCTTTACGGCCCCGGCCCGCGGTCCTACGTCAATATCCCCGGGATTCTGGACACGGGATTGACCGCCATCCCGTACCCATCTCAGGCGCTGCCGCCACCCCCTTCGCGCCGAAGCGCGACCTCCGGTGGCGGTTTGCAAGTCGGTTGTCAGTGGATTGGCGCAGCTGCAAGCGCCAACCGCTCCTTCACACGCCTATAGTATACCGCAGAACCGGCCCCAGTCAAATCGAAGTGACGGTTTTTCGGAAAACGAATGCGCGGGGCACGGTTCGCCATGCGGCAAAGATAGCCCTAAGCGGTTGCAGATCAAGGGGTTAGGCCAAGGCGGGGCCTACGGCCACGTGTGGCCCCCGTCCGGCCGGCGCGTCTCGGTCCACGTCGGATCGGCCTTCGACGCCGGATGGCGCGCCGCGGCGGCCTCGTCCAGCTCCACCCCGAGGCCCGGCCCTTCGCTCGGCGCGACGGCCCCGCCCTCCCGCGCGAGCGCCCCGGGGAAGACCTCCCGCGTGGCGTCGTCGGCGTCGCACCACTCCTGGATGCCGAAGTTCGCGAGCGCCACGTCCAGGTGGACCATCGCGGCCGCCCCCACCGGCGACTGGTCGGGCGGCCCGTGCCAGGCGGTCCGCACGCCGCACGCCTCGGCCAGGTGGGCGAGCTTCAGGGCCGGCGTAATGCCGCCGACCTGGGCGAGGTGGACGCGGAGGAAGTCGATGAGCCCTCGGGTGACGGCGGCGTGGGCCTCGGCGGGGTGGCTGAAGAGTTCGCCCATGGCGATGGGCGTCGCGCACTGGCTCCGCAGCCGCCCGAGGGCCGCGAGGTCTTCCGGCGCGACCGGGTCCTCGAGGAAGAAGAGGCGGTACGGTTCCAGTTGCTTCGCCAGGAGCACCGCGTCCGGCGGGTCGAGCCGCTCGTGGACGTCGTAGAGGAGTTCGACGTCGTCGCCGAGTTCCTCGCGCAGGTAGGCGAAGAGGGCCGGCACCCGCCGCAGCTTTTCCTTCGGGTCGAAGTACGCGCCCGCGGCGGCCCCGGGGGGCGGGGCGACCTCGCGGGCCTCGACGCCCGCGTAGCCGCCCATCTGGCACCGGCAATGCGTGACGCCGTCGGCCAGGCGCCGGCGGACCTGGTCGGCCAGGGCCTCCGGGGTGGGGGCGTCGCAGTGGACGTAGACCGTCGCCGCCGGCCGGGCCAGGCCCCCCCACAGCTCGTAGCAGGGCATCCCGGCGAGCTTGCCCTTGATGTCCCAGAGGGCCATGTCGATGCCGCTTGCCGCACAGTTCAGCACCGGCCCGTGCCGCCAGTACCCGCCGCCGGTCATGACGCGCCAGAGGTCCTGCGTCCGTCGCGGGTCGCGCCCCAGGACGAGCGGGCGCAGGTGGTGGTCGACGGTGGCCTTGACGGCCATCGGCCGCTGGTGGAAGGTGGCGCAGCCAAGGCCCTCGAGGCCGGTCTCGCTCGTCACGACGCGAACGACGAGAAGGCGGTGGCGGCCCGGCTGCGTAAGGACGGTGCGGACGTCGGTGATCGTGAGCTCGGCCACGGGGCCCTCCGTCGCTGCGTGTGCGATGTGTCTTCCCCGGCCTCAGACAAAGATGCCGGGCGGTGAGAGCTGGGCCGTCAGGCCGCCGTCGACGTAGAGGACCTGGCCGGTGATGTAGGCGGCGGCGTCGGAGGCCAGGAACGCCACGGCCAGGCCCATCTCCTGGGGCATCCCCTGGCGGGCGAGCGGGATGTAGAGGCGGCTGGGTTCGGATTCCTCGTCGCGGGGTTCCAATCCGCGCCACGTCGCCCCGGGGGCGACGGTGTTGACGCGGACCTTGTGGGGGGCGAGCTCGGCGGCCATCGTCCGGGTCAGGGCGTCGATGGCCCCCTTCGAGGCGTCGTAGGCCGCCATCCCCCGGTGGCCGCGCAACCCGCCCACCGACGAGATATGCACGATGCTCCCGCCCCGGCCGCGCTCCGCCAGGTGCCGCGCGACGGCGACGCTCAGATGGTAGACCATGCGGCCGTTGGCTTCGTAGTTGCGGGCCCAGGTGGCGGGGTCGGTGTCGAGGAAGGCCTTGGAGCGGGTAATGGCGGCATTGTTGACGAGCAGGTCGACGCCGCCGTAGGCGTCGAGGGCCGCCTGGAAGACGCGGGCGGCGTCGTCGGGCTCGGCGAGGTCGGCCGGGATGAACGTGGCCTCGGCGCCCTGGTCGCGGAGACGGTCGGCGAAGGCGCGGCCGGCGTCCTCGGTGCGGGCGGCCAGCACCAGCCGCATCCCCTGGCGCGCCAGCACCCACGCGATGCCGCACCCGATGCCCCGGCTCGTGCCGGTGACGATGGCGGCCTTGCCCGCGAGGCCCGGCAGCCGTGTCTCGTCGACGACCGTATCGATCCAGGCCATGGTGCGTCCTTCCCGGGGGTCGGGGCTTACTTGACCTCTTTGCCCTGGTCGCGGGACCAGCGGGTGTCGGCCTCGGTGGGCGGCGGGTCGGGTTTCAGGGCGTGGTAGAGGGCGGTGGCCCACCAGAGCGCCCCGCCGGCGAGGCCGAGGAGCATCCCCACGACCGCCAGAGCCGCCAGCAGGCCGACGACGGCCACGGCGACGATGATCGCGATGACGGCGGGCAGGTCCATGCCGGGGCCCTCCGGGCCTAGCTGTTGGACGGGATGCGCGAGGCGATCTTGGCGGCCAGGGCGGCCAGGGGCATGCTCTGGAGCCAGACGCGGCCCGGGCCGGTGACGGTGGCGAGGAACAGGCCCTCGCCGCCGAACAGGACGTTCTTGACGCCCTTGACGCGGGTGATGTCGAAGGTGACGCTCGGGTCCATGGCCCCGAGGTAGGACTGGTCGACCTTGAGGCTCTGGCCGGGCTCCAGGTCGTACTTCGTCAGTTCGCCGGCGATTTCGAGCCAGGCGACGCCCGGGCCGGTGAGCTTCTGCATGATGAAGCCTTCGCCGCCGAAGAAGCCGACGCCGAGTTTCTTGCGGAAGTGCATGGCCATCTCGACGGAGTCCTGGGCGGCCATGAAGGCGTCTTTCTGGCAGATGATCTCCTCGCCGGCGGCGAGTTCCAGGGGGAGGATCTTGCCGGGCATTTCGGAGCAGAAGGTGATCATGCCCTTGCCCTGGGTGCAGGTGTAGGTGGTGAGGAAGAGGGACTCGCCGGAGAGCATGCGGCCAAGGCCCTTGAGGAGGCCGCCGCGCGTGTTGGTTTCCATGTCGATGTTGGTGGACATCCAGGCCATGCCGCCAGACTCGGTGTAGACGGATTCGCCCTGGTCGAGCCAGACGTCGACGGTCTGGAGGGTGGTGCCGCGGATGTCGTACTCCATGGAAGCGCTCCTTCGCTGGGGCGGGCGGCCGGCGGGGCTCCCGCCGTGGGTGGCAAGTGTAGCGGACAGGGGGCGGGGCATGCCAGAGGAAAGGGGCGGCGAGTTTCGGGGACAGGATACTAAACTCCTCAGGGCCGCAGGCCACCGCCGTGACTCCCGGGCGGAGTTAAGTATCCTGTCCCCGAAACTCTTTGTTCATCAGACGCGGGCGGCGGCGCCGTGGCCGTTGGCGGCCAGCAGGAAGTGGTCCGCCCCGAGCACCTCGGCCACCTTCTCGCGGAGCGACGGCGTCACCGCGACGCTCAGCCGGTCGGCCGCCTGGACCAGCGTTTCGCCCCCGTCGGTCGCCACCAGCCGCAGGTACACGGGCACGCGCCCCGGGTGGGCGGCCAGGACGTCGCGGAGGCGGTGGAGACGGTCCTCGCCGACCTCGGCCTGTTCCAGGCGGATCAGCACCGCCGTCGTCAGCTGCGCCTTGCCCTCGTCCAGCGACAGGACGCCGGTCGTCCTGATCTGCGGCTCCTCGCGGCCGCGGTCCACCGTGCCGCGCACGAACACCACCTGGTCGGCCTGGACGAGGTCCTGGACCTCCTGGTAGTCGGGGGCGAAGACGACGCAGGAGACGGTGCCGGCGAGGTCTTCGAGGTCGAAGATGGCCATCTTCTGGCCGGCGTACTTGCCGGTCTTGGTGACGATGACGCGGACGCTCTTGATCAGGCCGCCGACGACGACCTCGGCGCCGTCGTCGACCTCGCCGAGTTCGGCGGCCGAGGCGGTGGCGAAGTGGCGGATGGCCGTCTCGTGCCGCGCCAGCGGATGGCCCGAGACGTAGAGGCCGAGGGCGTCCTTCTCGCGCTTGAGGCGGTCGTCCTCGGGCCACTCGGGGACGTCCGGCAGGGGCTCTTCGGCGTCGGCGGGCTCGTCCTCGGCGAAGGCCTCGAACATGGTCATCTGGCCCTTGCGGCGGTCGTCCTGGAGGCCGGCGCCGGCGGCCAGGGCCCGGTCCATGACGAGGGCGAGCTGGCTGCGCCGCGCGCCGGTCGAGTCGAACGCCCCGCACTTGATGAGGGACTCCACGACGGTCTTGTTGACGGCCGCGAGGTCGACGTGTTCGCAGAAGTGGAAAAGGGACTCGAAGGGGCCGACCTCGTCGCGGGCGGCGAGGATGGCCTCGACCGCGCGGCCGCCGACGCCCTTGACGGCGGCCAGGCCGAAGCGGATGCGGTCGCCGGCCACCGTGAAGTCGGCCCCGGACTCGTTGACATCGGGCGGGGCGACGTCGATGCCCATGCGGCGGCACTCGTCCATGTACTCGGCCAGCTTGTCGCTGGAGCCCATCTCGTAGGTGAGCAGGGCCGCCATGAACTCCAGCGGGTAGTGCACCTTCAGGTACGCCGTCTGGTAGGCGATCTGGGCGTACCGGGCGGAGTGGCTCTTGTTGAAGCCGTACCCGCCGAAGGCGGTGATGTTTTCCCAGATGGCGTCGGTGGTCGAGCGCTCCAGCCGGTTGGCCTTGCAGCCGTCGAGGAAGGCGTCGTGCTCGGCGTTGATGACGTCCATCTTCTTCTTGCTGATGGCCTTGATGAGCTTGTAGGCCCGTTCCAGGGGGATGTGGCCGAGGCGGTTGACGATCCGCATGACCTGTTCCTGGTAGGCCATGATGCCGTAGGTCTCGTCGAGGACCTCGTCCATGACGGGGTGAGGGGCGCTCCACGCGGCTCGGTTGTGCATGCGGGCGATGAAGTCGTCGATCATGGTCATCGCGCCCGGCCGGTAGAGGGCGTTGGCGGCAATGAGGTGGTCGAGGCGCGACGGCTTCATCTTCTGGAGCAGGTCCCGGAACCCGGCCGACTCGAACTGGAAGATGCCGCGCGTCTCGCCCCGCTGGAAGAGGCCGAAGACCGCGGCGTCGTCGAGGGGCAGGTCGTCGAGGTCGAGTTCGACGCCGTGGCGTTCGCGCACCAGGTCGACCGCCCGCTGGAGCGTCGAGAGGGTCCGCAGGCCCAGGAAGTCCATCTTCAGGAGGCCCACCTCGTCGCAGATGTCCATGGGCCACTGGGTGGTGATGTCTTCCTTGACGCGGCAAAGGGGGATGTAGTGGACGAGGGGGCGGTCGGCGATGACGACGCCGGCGGCGTGGACCGAGGCGTGGCGCGCCAGGCCCTCCAGCCGCCGCGCAATGTCGATCATCTCGCGGACCCGGGCGTTCTCGTCGTACTGGCGCTTGAGTTCGGGTTCCTGGTCGAGGGCCTTGTCGAGGGTCATCTTGAGGACGGCCGGGATGCGTTTGGCGATGGCGTCGACCTCGGGCAGGGGGAGGTCGAGGACGCGGCCGACGTCGCGGACGACGGCCCGGGCGGCCATGGTGCCGAAGGTGATGATCTGGGCGACGTTCTCCTGGCCGTACTTCTCGCGGACGTAGCGGAGGAGCTCCTGCCGCCCGTCCTGGCAGATGTCGATATCCAGGTCGGGCATTTCGTTGCGGCTGGGGTCCATGAACCGCTCGAAGAGCAGACCGTAGGCGAGCGGGTCGACGGTCGAGAGCCCGAGCAGGTAGGCGACCATGCACCCCACGCCGCTGCCGCGCGCCCCGCACGGGATGCCCCGCTCCGTGGCGTACCGGACGAAGTCCCAGACGATGAGGAAGTAGCTGGAGAAGCCCTTGGCCTCGATGATTTCGAGTTCGTGCCGGAGGCGGTCGCGGTGGGCGTCGGTGACGGTGCCGTAGCGGCGGGTGAGGCCCTCGTCGCAGAGGCGGCGGAGCATGGCCTCGGGGGTATCGCCGGGCTCGACGGGGTAGACGGGGGCGTGCCGCTCGTCGAGGCGGAGCTCGACGTGGCAGCGTTCGGCCACGCGGAGGGTGTTGGCGAGGGCCTCCGGGACGTCGCCGAAGCGGGCCCGCATCTCGTCGTAGGTCCGCAGGTGGAACTCGGCTTCCTTGTACTTCATCCGGTTCTCGTCGGTGACGAGCTTGCCGGTGTTGATGCAGAGGAGGGCGTCGTGGGCCCGCCAGTCGTCGGCCCGGAGGTAGTGGCAGTCGTTGGTCGCCACGAGGGGCACGCCGGCGTCGGCGGCCAGCTGGATGAGGGCCCCGCGGATGCGGCGCTCGTCGTCGATGGCGTGGTCCTGGATCTCCAGGTAGACGTTGTCGCGGCCGAGGATGTCGCGGTAGGTGCCGAGGACCTCGGCGGCGCCGGCGGGGTCCTCGCGGAGGAGCCGCTGGGCCACCTCGCCCTTGAGGCAGGCCGTCAGGCCCAGCAGGCCCTCGGCGTGCGCGGCCAGGACCTCCTTGTCGATGCGGGGCTTGTAATAGAAGCCGTCGAGGGCGGCCGTGGTGGCCAGGCGGATGAGGTTCCGGTACCCGGTCTCGTTCTCGGCCAGCAGGACGAAGTGGTGGCCGGCGTTCTGGGGGCCGCCGGTGGTCTCGCGGTCCTGGCGCCGGCCGGGGGCGACGTACGCCTCGTAGCCGAGGATGGGCTTGATGCCGGCGGCGGTGGCGGCCGAGTAGAAGGCGACCGCGCCGTGCAGGTTGCCGTGGTCGGTGACGGCCACGGCCCCCGAGCCGCGCTGGGCGACCGTCTCGACCAGGTCGCCGAGGCGCAGCGCGCCGTCGAGGAGGCTGAACTCAGAGTGGACGTGCAGGTGGACGAACGGCTCGGTCACAGGCGGGTCCCCTTCCCGGGCAGGAGGTGCACGAGTGGTCCGGCCGGAGGCATCGTACCGGCCGACCCGCCGCGGGTCAACCGACGCTCCCTCACGGATTCTTCGCGCCGCGCCGGGGCCGGTCGTCCGTATAGTATGGGCGGCCGCGCGGCCGCCCGCGGGGCGGGGGGATTGGCCGGAACCCGGCCGCCAGGCGGGGTATCTAAGACGCGGACGCCGGACGGGAGAGACGCACTCCGATGCGATATGCCTTCATGGCGGGCGCGGCCCTGGCCGCGGTGCTGGCGGGGGGGCCGGCGGCGGCCCAGCCGACGCGCCCTCTGACCGAAATCCCTGACTCGGCCTCCGACGAGGTCCGGGCCGAGATCACCAACCTGTACACGTGGCGCCGGGCGGACCGGTTGGAGGCGGCCACCTTGCTGGGCGAACTCCACGCCGACGCGGCTCCGGCCGTGCCCTTCCTGATCGACATCATCGGCGACGGGCCGGAGGTGGTGACGGCGCTGGCGCGGATCGGCAAGCCGGCCGTGCCGGCGCTGGTCGCGGCGCTGAACGGCGACGCCGGGCCGAAGACGGCCATCTTCCAAGCCCTGAGCCGCATCAAGGACCCGCGGGCGACCGATGCGATCATTGCGTTCGTGAGCAAGGGCCCGCCGGGCGCCCTCGGCCCCGCGCCGGGCGGCGAGGCGCCCGCCCCGCCGGAGGGCGCCGCGACGCCGCCCGAGACCCCCGGCGCCGCGGCGCGGCCGAAGCCGCCCGCCGGTCCCGACCGGTCCGAGACCGCGGCCGAGGCCGCCCGGGCCCTCGGGCACACGGGCGACCCGAAGGCCGTCGAGCCGCTGGTCCGCAGTCTGAAGTCCGGCAACAACCGCCTGGCCGAGACGGCGCTGATGGCCCTCGGGAAGCTCGGCCGCAAGGAAGCCGTCGACGCGATCCTCCCGTTTCTGAAGGACGAGTACTGGGTCCTGCGGTGGCGGGCGCTTGACGCCCTCGGGGCGATCGGCGACCCGAAGGCGGTGCCCGAGATCGTAAAGGTCTTGGACGGGGACGCGTCGGCGCGGGTTCGGTACCGGGCGGCCCTGGCGCTCGGGCGAATCAAGCACGCGTCGGCCGTGGACGGCCTGGTCAAGGCCCTGGCCGAGGACGAGGAGGTGACGGTCCGCGAGACGGCCGCCGAGGCCCTCGGCCTGGTCGGCGACCCGAAGGGTGTCCTGCCGCTCATCAAGGCGCTGGACGACGCCGACCCGGTGGTACGGTTCCGAACGGCCAAGGCGCTGGGGATGCTGAAGGACCGGCGGGCGGTGGGAACGCTCATCGGGCGGCTGGGCGACGAGCAACTGTACGTTCAGGACGCGGCCGAGAAGGCGCTCGGGGCCGTGACGGGGGAGGATTACGGCCGGGACGCGGGCAAGTGGCGTCGCTGGCTGGAGCGTCATCCGCCGCAAGAGCAGAAATAGGCGGGGTTTTGCGGCGGTTTGTGGCGGCCGAAGGCGTATTCCACGGGTTTTCTACAGGCGGCGTCCGTAGGCGGAAGCCTCAGGCGGCCATCGGGGCCGCTCCTTTTTGCCCTTGACACCGGGCGCTAACCGCACCATCATAAACCGACCCTTGGCCTGTTCCGGCCGAGGCGCTGAACGGCGTCCGGCACGCGCCGGGCGTGAAGGAGACAACAAGGTTCGTCCTACGAGGGATGCGGGGCGCTGAGCCGCCCCGTGCGTGATGCGCCCAAGGCCTCGGGCGCGGCCGCCCGCCGGGGCGGCCCTCGTCCGGTGGCCACGTTCTAGACGTTCAGGAGGGCGCCCCGGCCGGTCCGCGAGACCGACTCGGGCGCGGCGGGAGAGACGGGTTGCGGGAAACTGCCCGCGCGGCCGCGTGGCGGCCGCAGAACGCAGGAGCCGGTCGTCCCCAGTAGCCGGAGCCCGTCCGTCCTCAGCCGCCGCAGCGCCGCCCTCCGCCGGCGCATCCCGCCCGGGGTGTTCACCCACCCCGCACCGGGCCCCGCCCAGCCGGGCGCGGCCCGGGCCAATCCCCTCTGGAAAGTGAGCGCACGATGCTGCTGGCACAAGAGGCGCCGGTGGTGACGGTGGTGCTCGGTCTCGTCGGCCTGGTCGTGGGCGCGGGTGTGGGGTACTTGGTCCTGCACCTGACCACGCAGAAGCGCCGGCGGGCGGCGGAAGCCGAAGCCGAGCAGATCGTCACCCAGGGCCGCCGCGACGCCGAGTCCATCACCAAGGAAGCCCGGGTCGAGGCCAAGGAAGAGGCCATCCAGGCCCGGGAGGCGTTCGAGAAGGAATCCGCCAAGGTCCGCGACGAACTTCGCGAACGCGAACGCCTCGTCACGAAGCGCGAAGACGCGCTGGAATCAAAGCTCGAGACCCTCGACGGCAAAGAGAAGACGATCGAGGCGGCCGACAAGCGTGTCCAGGAGATGCAGCGCGGCGTGTCGGAGCGGGAAGAGGAGCTGAAGACGTTGCTGGAGCAGCAGAACCGGGAGCTCCAGCGGATCGCCGGCATGAGCCGCGACGACGCCCGGACCGTGCTCCTCGAACGCGTCGAAGGCGAGGTCCAGCACGAAGTGGCCGCGATGGTCCAGCGGCTGACCGAGCAGGCCCAGGAAACCGCCGCCGACAAGAGCCGCGAAATCCTCGCCACCAGCATCCAGCGGCTGGCCTCGGACTACACGGCCGAGGTGACGGTCGCGACGGTCGACATCCCCAGCGACGAGATGAAGGGCCGCATCATCGGCCGCGAGGGCCGCAACATCCGGGCGTTCGAGGCGGCCACGGGCGTGGACGTCATCGTCGACGACACGCCGGGGGTCATCGTCCTGTCGTCGTTCGACCCCGTCCGCCGCGAGGTCGCCCGCCGTGCCATGGCCAAGCTCATTGCCGACGGCCGCATCCAGCCGCCGCGCATCGAGCAG
>CAYNLG010000049.1:0-28805 GCA_964397995.1 uncultured Anaerolineales bacterium | reverse complement strand
GGCCTGGATCATGTCCAGGGCCTCGCCGCCGCGGCACTCCCCGACGATCACCCGGTCCGGCCGCATCCGCAGGCTGTTCTTGAACAGGTCCCGGATCGTCACTTCGCCCCGCCCGTACCGGTCCGGGGCCCGCGACTCCAGGCCGATGACGTGAGGCTGGCGGAGCTGGAGCTCGCTGGATTCCTCGATGGTGACGATCCGCCGGTCGGCGTGGATGAACTCCGAGAGGACGTTCAGGAGGCTCGTCTTGCCGGAGCTGGTGCCCCCGCTGATGAGCATGTTCTTCTCGGTGGTGACGAACAGGCGGACCAGGTCGGCGGCCAGTTGGGTGAGGGTGCCGGCCTTGACGAGGAAGTCCATGTCGAAGGCCTCGCGGGAGAACTTCCGGATGGTCACAACGACGCCCTTCCGCGAGCACGGGGGCATGGCGACATGGACGCGGGACCCGTCGGGCAGGCGGCCGTCCATCATGGGGGTCTCGGCGGTGACGCGTTTGCCGGCAAACTGGAGGATGTTCCGGACGGCGGCCTCGAGCATCTCGTCGCTCGAGAACCGGGCGTTGGTGAGGATGAGCTGGCCCTTCTCCTCGACGTAGATCTCGTCGGGGCCGTTGATCATCACCTCGGTGACCGAATCGTCGCGCAGGAAGTCCTGGACGGGGTCCAGGAAGTGCTCGATGGTCTTTTCGAAGATTTCGTCGAGCTGGATACTGTCGTCCAGCGTCGCGCCTTCGGGGCGAGTTGCCGTCATACTGTCGTCCTGGTCCAGGTGCGCCCTCTATTATACGAATGAACGGTCCCTTTGGCCACTCGGGGCCGCCCGACCGTAATCCCTTTGCCTGCAACCGCTTACCGGCCCGCCCCGGAGGCGGCCGTTGCCGGCGGCCGCAACGGCACACCCCGCGCGGCCGTGTCCGTACGGTTAAACGTCGCGGGACGCGTTTTAGTTCCGAGCAAAGGGGAGCGCGGCGCGCGGGCGCGGGCCACCGTGCGCAGGGGCAGGAGGCCGGCAAGCCGCCCTACTCGACGCTCTTCAGGCTCAGCCGCTTGGCCTCTTCGGCCAGTTCCTCGGCCCCGAGGCCCGTGGCCCGCGTGATCTCCGTCGCCACCACCTTGCCGGTCTGGACGTCCTCGGCGGCGACGTGGATGCGGCCCTTGCGGTCGTAGGAGTAGGTGACCTTGACGAGAGCCCCGGCGGGTCGGCCGGCCGGCAGGTCCGAGACCACGACCTGGCCGATGGTGATGTTGGCCGTCGGGTCCGGCGCATCGCCCTGGACCACCTGCAGAAAGATCCGCTGCTGCCCGTCCTGGGCCGTCTGGTAGGTCTTCGTGACGCTGGTCGGGAGGCGCGTGTTCTTCTTGATCAGCACGTCGTTGCGGTAGGCCAGTGTCTGGGCGTCCTTGATGATGAGGCCGAGGGCGTGGGCCGCCACGTCGACGGTGCGGACGCGGCCGAGCTTCTCGGCGGCCTCGGCCGAGAGCTCGTGGATGGCCGACTCGGCGTCCAGCGTGCATACCGCGGCGTGAATGGCCGCGCCCGCCGCCACCGCCTCGTCCACCGGCACCTCCAGCTTGACCTCGCGCGCGGACATGCTGGCGAGCAGGTCCTGGACCATGGGCATCCGCGTCGAGCCCCCGGTCGGGATGACCTTGTCAACGCCTTCCCACGTAATACCGGCCTCTTCCAGCACCATCTCGGTCGTAAGCTGGGTGACGGCCAGCAGGTCCTCCGTCAGGTCCTCGAACTCCCGGCGGGTGACCTCGTAGTTGCCCCAGTGGCCCTTGTAGCTGACGGGGACGGTGGTGGCGTCGCGGCGGGAGAGGGTCTTCTTGGCCTCCTCGGCACTGACGGCCAGGTAGCTGGTGGCCTGGGGGTCTTCGCGGGGGTCCACGCCGAACTCGTCCAGGAACTTCTCGGCCAGGTGATTCAGGAGCCGCTCGTCCCAGTCCTTCCCGCCCAGCTCGACGTCGCCGTCGGTGGCGAGGGTGATGAACTCGTTGCCGCTCTTCTCGATGACCGTGACGTCGAACGTCCCGCCGCCCAGGTCGTAGACCAGGAAGACGCCGTCCTCGGCGTCCTGGGCCAGACCGTAGGCGAGGGCCCCGGCCGTCGGCTCGTTGACGATGTCGACGACCTCGAGGCCGGCCAGGACGCCGGCGTCCTCGGTGGCCTTGCGGCGGGCGTCGTCGAAGTAGGCCGGGACCGTGATGACGGCCTTGTGAACGGCCCCGACGTGCATCTCGGCATCCTGTTTCAGCTTCTTCAGGATCAGGGCGGAGATGCTCTCGGGCGTGTAGGTCTCGCCGTCAACCTGGAACCGCCACCGGGCGTTGCCCATCTGCCGCTTGACGTGCAGGACCGCCCGCGTCGGATCGGCCAGGGCCTCGCGTCGGGCATCGCGGCCGACGAGGACGGCATCGCGGGTGAAGGCCACCACCGAGGGGGTGAGCAACTCGCCCTCGGCGTTGGGCACGAGGACCGGTTTGCCGGCCGGGTTCAGGTACGCGAGACTCGAGAAGGTGGTCCCCAAGTCGATACCGACGGCGCGGCCTTCGGCGGCATGGTCTGCCATGTGCGGGCCTCGAAACCACGAAACGGGCGCCATTCTAGACCCCCGGGGCCGGTTGTCAAGCATGGCGCGCGCCGGTGTTGACGGGCGCCGAGAGGGGCGGTAACATGCCCATCTCGGCCCCCTGAGAAACGGCGGGCCTTTCGAGACGGCCTCGGGTTCAAGGCCCGGGACGGCGACGCGGAGGAGACGGATGGCCGACGGCAGCAGCGACACCCCCGCCCGCCCGCCGCGCGCGGGCGGCCTGGCCCCGCACCTGCTCGCCCGGGCCCACCTGGAGTGCCTGAGCGGTCCGGAGAAGGGCAAGGAGTTCCGGATCGCGCCGGGGGTGACCGTCATCGGGCGCGACGCGTCGTGCGATGTGGTCCTGACGGAATCCGCCATCTCTCGCCGCCACTGCCGCATCGAACGCCGCGGCGACGACTGGATCCTGGTCAACGAGAGCGCCAACGGCACCCGGATCAACAAAGACGAGATCGACGAGGCCGTCCTGGCCAACGAGACGGTCTTCCGGATCGGAGCGAAGACGCGGCTGCGGTTTGTGATCGAGCAGGTGGCCGTCTCGGCCACCGGCCGCCCCCAGTTCCGCGCCCGGACCGGTCCGCGCGGCGAAGACGAGGACCTCGAGGACGAGGCCGAGGAAGAGGTCGCCGAGTCCCTCTTCGTGCGGAAACGGAAGCTCTTTATCGCCCTGGGCGCCTACCTCGGCATCGTTCTGGCCGCCGCCGTTGCCGGGCTCATCTACACCGCCGGCAAGACCGAGACGCGGCGCGGCGTGCCGATCATGGGCATCGAGCCGAAGGTCGTGGCTCCCGACGGGGTCTTGCTCGACATCGTCCGCACGACGCGCGACGACACGGGGGCGCGGCTGACACTGGAATGGCCCAGCGGGCGGACCGCGACCCTGAGCGGCGCGGAACTCAAGGCCCAAGGCTACGACTACGTGCCGGGGATGCGCCCCGCCGTCGAGGAGCCGCCGAAGCCCTACGACCGGCCCGTCAATCTCGTCCGCGCGGAACTGCTGCGGGACCAGGCCATCGAACTCTACGACCGCCGCGACCACGAGCCCGCCAACCTCTTCTTCGCCGTCCGCCGCTTCCAGGAGTCCCTGGCCTACTACGGCGACCGGAGCTTCTTCCCGGACCCGCGGGTCGACCGTATCTACCGCGACGCCGTCGACAATCTGCTGCGGCAGATCCAGACCGCCTACGGCAACGCCGTCCTCCACGAACGGGCGGGCAACTACGAGCGGGCCCGGGCCCTGTACAAGAAGATCGTCCGCATCCTCGGCAACGAACCGGACAACCCCATCTTCAAGAATGTCAGCGCCCGGTTGGCCGTGATGGGCCGCGGCAACTGACGCCTAGCCGCTGCCGCCGTCGGCCGGGTACTTGCGGATGAACTCTTCCAGACCCTCGATCGCCGGCGTCTCGGGGTCGCCCTCGCCGTCGTCCTGCCGTTCTTCGAGAGCCGTCGTCTCCGGGCCCGGTGCGACCTCCCCGGACGGAGGCTGGCCGCGGATATCGTGCGGCGGGAACCCGAACGTGATCCAGCTCTCCCAGGGACGCCACAGCCCGACCGCCGCCAGCAGCGAAAGCGCGAACGCCACGATGCCGATGGCCACGGCGACCCCGACCAAGATCTGCGGCCGCCGCGCCACCCACTGGCCCGCCCGCAGGCTCCGTTGGTGGGCCCCGGAGCGGGCGCGCCGCGCGGCCATCGCCAACCGCCGCCCGGGCGGCACCTCGACGGGCAACTCGTCGATCTCCTCCAGGTAGCGATGGACGTCCGACCGGCCGCGCCCGAGCAGGCGGCCGAGGGTCTCGACGGTCTTTGAACGCCGGTCGATGTGCCCGCCCAGCCGCTCGACCCGCCGCGCCACTCGCAGTATCGTTCGCCGCGGGTCCTCCCGCGCCTGCTTCACCAGGCGAAGCGACTCGAAGCGGGCCAAGTTCCGCCCGACCTCGTCGGCCACCAGCAGCGCCAGACCCGGCGGGATGCCCAGCGACTTCTGGGCCCGCTGGACACGCCGGACGCGGGCCTCCAGCTCCGCCGTCTTCAGGCACTGGCCCAGCACCACGATATCGTGGTAGACCCAGAGCGCCCCCGGCAACGCAAGCCCATGCTCGGCCACGGGCGGCCACGACCCTGACCGCGACCGCACATGCCGAAGAACCCACGGCAGCAGGTAGACAACGGGCAGGCCCTCGTCGCGGCAGACGGTCAGGAACGCCTCCAGGACGCCCGGCTCGTGTGGCTGGCCGCGCACCGTCTCGTTGTAGACCCGCTCCAGGTTCTCACGGAAGCGGACCATGAGGCGGTTGTCATACTCGCGCTTCTTGGCCTCGTTCGTGAGCGTCGAGACGGCCGTGCCAACCTCGGCCAGAAGCTTCAGGGCCAACGGCTTGTACCGACCGATCTGGTAAGCCCGTAGCTTGCGCTTCGCCTGGCGCCCGGCCTCGAAGATGGCGTTCCGGTCGGCGGTCAGGGTCGGCAGGCCCAGCAGATCGTACTTGGTGGGAGCGGGAGCCTGCACGCCGAGCCACTGGCGGAGGGCCTCGTCGCGCGTCAGGTCGTCCGGTTCGGCGACGATCGGCGTCTCGGGCGCCTCGGGCACTTTGGGCGGTTCGGACGGCGGCTCGGTCATGGGCGCAGAGTCCGGCTTCGGGGCCTCGGCGGGCACCGGGCCATCATACCCGACCTAGCCGGGACCCGCAATCATCGAAGCTCCCCCTTGCGGCACTGGACCTGCCGGGCGGCCCCGGCTAGACTACCTGTTCCCCCATTGGGAGTACGATTGGCATGGCCCAACGCGCATGGCGGAAGCGCCCCCTGGCCGAGGCCCTGGCCGACGAGTGCCTCCGCGATCGGCTGCGCGCGGCCCTCGCGGGGGGGCCGGTCTGCGACGCCTGCCTCGGGCGGCTCCTCGCCCAGGTCGACACCGGCCGGACGAACCCCGAACGGGGCCGTGCGGCCCGGGCGGCCCTCGCCGCCACCGAGCCGACCACACCGTGCCGCGTCTGCGAAGGGCTCTTCGACCGGCTGGACGTCTGGGCGGCCCGTGTCGCCGACGCGCTCGCCACGGTCGAGTACGCCACGTTCCTCGTCGCCTCGCACACCGACCCGGCGCTCGAGGCCCGCGAGCGAGCCGTGTGGGAAGCCGCCGGCGACGAGACCTCCGAACCCTACAAGCAGGCCTTCAACCGCGATGTCGGTAAGCGGCTGTGCGGGCTGGTGGCCGGCGAGCCCGAGATGACGTGGCCGGACGTCGTCGCCCTGTGCGACCACACGGCGGGGACCGTCGCGCTGGAGCTACGGCCGCTCTTCCTCGCCGGCCGGTACCGCAAGCTGATCCGCGGCCTGCCGCAGTGCCGCTGGAGGGCGTGGCCGACCAGCGTCGAGCAGATCGTCGGCGAGCCGGTCATGGAAGCCGCCGCGGGCGACGGCTTCGTCCTGCACGGGTGCGGCCGCGAGGACACCGACGTCCGCTGCCTCGGCGACGGGCGGCCGTTCGTCCTGGAGATCACCCATCCGCGCCGGCGGCGGCTGGACTGGCGCGCGGTGGAGGCGGCCGTCGCGCGCGACCCGCGCGTCGAGGTCCACGAGGTGAGGCCGACGCACCCGACGGCGGTGGCGGCCGTCAAGGCCCTGAGGCCGGAGAAGACCTACCGGGCGCTCGTGCACCTGGCATCGCCGATGACGGAGGAGGCCGTGGCGCGCCTGGCGCCGCTCGAGGGTCCAATCCGTCAGCGGACACCCGTCCGTGTCCGCCACCGCCGGGCCAACCGCAAGCGCCGCCGCGTCGTCAAACGCCTTGACGCCCGGCTTCTCGGGAACCGGACGCTTGTTCTGGAGGTGCGCGGCCAAGCGGGGCTCTACATCAAGGAACTCATCTCCGGCGATGGCGGCCGCACCCAGCCCAACGTGGCCGGGCTGCTCGGCACGGCCGCCGAGTGCGTCGAGCTGGACGTCGTGGGCGTCCATGTGGACGACGACTGGGCGCCGGCGCCGGATCAGCTCGCGATCGGGTACGGCTCGCCGGCGGCGTAGCCGGTGATCTCGGTGAACCCGGCCTCGCGGACGGCCGCTTCGGCCGGGCCGTAGCCGTGGGCGACGTCGCCCGGCCGGTGAGCGTCGGAACCGACCGTCAGCAGGTGCCCACCCAAGCCGCGGTATCGCGTCAGAATCGCGCCGTCGGCCGCCAGGCCCATCCCCTTGTCCTCGACGTGGTGGCTGTTAACCTCGATGGCCACGCCGCGCTCGATGCACAGGCCCAGCAGTGCCGCGACACGGTCCCAGTACCAGTCATCGCGCAGGACCCCGAAGGCCTCGGGCCGCTGCTTGTAGAGGTAATCGACGTGGCCGAGGCCGTCGGCGAGGCCGGAGCGGACGAGGGCCTCGACCTCGTCAAAGTACTCGGCCTGCATGGCCCGAAGGTCCTCGCCCTCGAGGTCGGCGTCCCAGAGCTTCCAGATGCGGTACCGGTGGATCGAGTGGACCGACCCCATGCGGAAGTCGACCGGCATGGCCGCCAGGACTTCGCCGGGCTCGTCACCGTACTCGCGGCGGAAGTCGAACTCGATGCCCGAGCGGACCGTGAGGCGCCCCTCGAACCGGTGGCGCGCCGCCTCGACGGCGTCCATGGCACGGGCATGGTCGTAGTAGCCGTAGTGCGGGTCGTCCCGGTCGAAGTCGAGGTGCTCGGTGAAGCACACGTCAGTGAAACCGGCCTCGAGGGCGGCCTCGCACATGGCCTCGAGGGGATGGTCGCAGTCGGCGCTCAGGTCCGAGTGGAGGTGGTAGTTCGCGGGCAGCATGGGCGCTCCGGAGGTCGCGTCGAGGGCGGTGGCTCACTCGGACCGGATGAATGCCTCGTACATGTGGGCGTACCGGCCGCCGGCCTCCATGAGCTCCCGGTGGGTGCCCTGCTCGGTGATGCAGCCGTCCTCGATAACGATGACGCGGTCGGCCCGCCGCACCGTCGAGAGCCGGTGGGCGACGATGAAGCAGGTCCGCTTCTCAGTGAGGCGGCGCAGGGCCTCCTGGATGTTGAGTTCCGTCTGGGTGTCGACGCTGGAGGTGGCCTCGTCGAGGATCAGGAACCGCGGGTCGGCCAGCATCGCCCGGGTGAAGCAGACGAGCTGCCGCTGCCCGGCCGACAGCGTCTGGCCGCGCTCGCCCACCTTTGTCTCGTAGCCCCGCGGCAGCGCGTCGATGGCGTCGTGGCTGCCGATGCGCTTGGCGCAGGCGATGACCTCCTCGTCGGTCGCGTCCGGCCGGCCGTACCGGATGTTCTCCATGACCGTGCCGGCGAAGAGGAAGTTCTCCTGCAGGACGATGCCCATCCGCCGGTGCAGGGCGGCCTGGCGGATCGCCTGGACCGGCCACTGGTCAATCCGCACCGTCCCCTGTTGGGGCTCGTAGAAGCGGGAAACGAGGCGGCAGAAGGTGGTCTTGCCAGCCCCCGTCGGGCCCACCAGGGCGATGACCTCGCCGGGCTCGGCCTTGAAAGCCACGTCCTTCAGCACCGGCGTGCCCTCGACGTATTCGAAGGTCACGTCCTCGAACGCGACGGTGCCCTCGAAGTCCTCGGGGTCGACGGCGTCGGGGGCATCGACGATGTCCGGCTCGGCGTCGAGGACCTCGATGACGCGGTCGGCGGCCGCCAGCGAGTGCAGAAGCTGGTTGTAAACGTGGCTGAGCATGTCCATCGGGCGGAAGAACATGCCGACGTAGCCGAGGAACGCGCCCACCTCGCCCGGCGTCACCTCGCCGCGCTGGATCCGGTAGGCACCGAAGCCCAGGACGATGACGCTCGCCATGACCATCGTCGCCCGCATGCCAACCATGTAGCCGCTGTGGACCTTCTGGGTCTCGACACGGGTGCCGTACAGCGTCGAGGTCAGGTCGCCGAAGATGCGCATGTTGTGGTCCTCGCGGGCGAAGGCCTGGATAACCCGGGCCCCCGCGATGGACTCGGCGACGTTGGCCGTCAGGCGGCCTGTCTGGTAACGGACGTCGCGCCAGGCGGCCGTGGCGCGGACGCGGAACCAGGTCGTCAGGACCACCAGCACCGGCAACGCCCACGAGACGGCCAGGAACAGTTTCCAGTCCTTGACCAGCATGATGGCGGTCGCCCCGAGAATCATGAACACCGAGCTGCACAGGTGGCTCGGCGCCCACGAGACCGTCTCTTGGAGCGTGTCCATGTCCGTCGTGCCGCGCGCGATCAGCTGGCCCGCCTTCCACCGGTCGTAGAAGTTGAAGCTCAGGGCATGCAGATGGCTGAAGAACCGGCCGCGCATCTCGTACAGGAACTCCTGGGCGATGCGGATGGTGCGGCGGATCTCGACGAAGCGGAGCCCCTGCGACACGAAGAACAGCGCCCCGAAGCCGAGCAGGATGGGCAGCAGGTCGCTCCAGGCCCGGGCGCGGACCGCGTCCGCGCCGGCGCCCGCCTCGGGGGCCGGCCCGCCGGCCGCCGCGGCCGTCTCCGCGGCTTGCGCCGCCTCGACGCCCCGCACGGCCTCGACCACGCCGTCGATGGCATACTGGAGGACCAGGGGCGTCACGAGCCCGACCGCCGTGAGAATGAGCGAGAGCACGATGTTGACAAGCATCCGGCCGCGATAGGGGCGGAGCCAGCCCCAGAGGCGCTGGAGGGCCTGGCGGCTGATGCGCTTGGGCGTGGGGTGGTCCGGGTTGATGGCGTGGGCCATGCGGGGACTCATGCCACCTCCTCCGGCTCATCCAGGCCCAACTGCCACTGCATCTCGACGAACGTTTTGTACGGCCCGCCGCGCGCCAGCAATGCCTCATGCGAGCCCTGCTCGACGATGCGGCCGCCCTCCACCACGAGGACGAGGTCGGCCTGCTTCACGGTCGAGACCCGGTGCGCGATGATGAACGTGGTTCGGTTCTCCATGACTTCGGCGAGGCCGTCCTGGATGGCCCGTTCCGTGGTCGCGTCGACACTGGCCGTGGCGTCGTCGAGAATCAGGACCCGCGGATCGGTCAACAAGGCCCGCGCGATGGCCACACGCTGCCGCTGGCCGCCCGAGAGGCTGATCCCGCGCTCGCCGACGGCCGTCTCGTAGCCCTCCGTGAACCGTTCGGCGAACTCGTTGACGCGGGCGCGGCGGGCGGCTTCTTCGACGGCTCGGCACTCGGCCTCCGGCACGCCGAAGGCGATGTTCTCCTCCAGGCTGGCCGAGAACAGGAACGTGTCCTGGAACACGAAGCCGATCTCGGCCCGCAGCGCGTCCAGGTCGAGCTCGCGGATATCAACGCCGTCGAGGAGGATGCGGCCCTCGGTCGGGTCGTAGAAGCGGGGAAGCAGCTTGATCAAGGTGCTCTTGCCGCTGCCCGTCGGACCCACCAGGGCCACGTTCGTGCCCGCGGGGATGTCGAGGTTGACCTCGTGCAGCACCGCCTCGTCGCCGTCGTACGCGAAGGTGACGTTCTCGAAGATGACGCGGCCGCGGCCTTCCGGCATGGGCGCCGGCTCGCCGGGGGAGCGGACCTTGCGGTCGGCGTCGAGGATCTCGAAGACCCGCTCGGCCGACACGAGGCTGTGCTGGAGCGTACCCGTCATGCGGGCGATCATGCCCATGCTGTTGGTAAGCTGGCCCGCCCAGCGGAACACCGTGTAGATGAGGCCCACCTCGGCCAGACCGCGGATGGCCTGGAAGCTCATCACGCCGACCATGGCCAGCAGGCCCGCCTGGCCGATGAAGATGACGGCCGGCTGGTAGATGGCGAAGTAGTTGGCGATCCGGTTCCACCCGGTGAGGACGCCGCGGATGGCCTTGTCATAGCGCCGGGCCTCCTCGGGTTCGCGGCCGAAGGCGCGGACGACCTGGATGCCTTGGACGTTTTCGGACAGGATCTGTGTGGCCTCGTCCAGCTCGTGGCGCATCTCGTGGAACCGCGGATGGATACGGTCCGCGAAGACATAGATGGCGATCGAATAGAGCGGGATGAAGAGCATCGCCACCGCGGCCACGTACACGTCAATCCACACCAGCGCCGCGAGCGCCCCGAGCAGGAACAGCACCACCTCCGACCCGCGGACCAGGACCATTGTGTAGAACATACGAAGCATGTTGACGTCGCCGATGGTACGGTTGATGAGCTGGCCGGTGTCCTGCCGGTCGAAGTACGTGAAGCTCTGGCGCAGGATCTTCCGGTAAATCTTCCGCCTCAGGTCCGTCAGGACCTTCATCCGGAAGTGGACCATGAGCATCTCGTTGGCGTAGCGGACGCCGATGCCTGCCGCCGACACAACGAGGAAGAGGGCCATGATGCGCACGAGGCTCCAGAGGGCCTCGTCGCTCCAGCCGCCGTCCACCCCGGTCGTCCCGCCGACCGCCGCCAGAGCCTCGGTAATGCCGGACCCCAGGACGTACGGCTGGGCCAGCGTAAGCCCGGCCGTCAGGAGCCCGAGCGCAACGCCCGCCGCCAGCCATCCCCGATAGGGGGTCGCCAGCCGGAAGATCCGCGCGAGGATCACCCGCCGGGGCTGGGTCAGTTCGAAATCGTCATGGCCTGCCATGGGACCGTCCGATGCGGCTTTGGCGCGGCACTGCACCGCGCCCGCGTTCAGGCTATTCCCCCTTAGCTACCCGCTTGCCGGGCGAGCGTCAAGCATCCCGCCGGAAAACACCGGAAAACGCCGCAACTCTCGCCGGAAAGCCCCTACAGGCGCCGCCCGAGGGCCTCGGCGACCTTGCGGCACGAGGCCACGGTCCGCCCGAAGGCCTCCGGGGAAAGCGACTGCGACCCGTCGACGCGAGCGTCCTCCGGATGGACGTGGACCTCGATGATCAGTCCGTCCGCCCCGGCCGCGATGGCCGCCCGGGCCCCCGCCTCCACCAGCTCGGCCCGCCCGGCCGGATGGCTCGGGTCGCAGATGACCGGCAGGTGCGTACGGCTCTTGAGCTCGGGGATCGAGAGGATCGGCAGCGTGAAGCGGACGTACTCCTCAAAAGTCCGGATCCCCCGCTCGCACAGGATCACCCCGTTGTTGCCGCGCGACAGCACATACTCGGCCGCCAGGAGGAACTCTTCCAGCTTGGCGCTGAAGCCGCGCTTCAGGAGCACCGGTTTGCCGGCGTCGCCGGCCGCCGAGAGCATGACGAAGTTCTGCATGTTGCGGGCGCCGACCTGGAGGACGTCGGCGTACCGCGCGACCACGGGCACGAGTTCCGGCGACACCACCTCGGTGACGACGGCCAGGCCGGTGGCCTCGCGCGCCTCGGCGAGGAGTTCCAGGCCCGCTTCGGCCAGCCCCTGGAAGGTGTACGGGTCAGTCCGGGGCTTGTATGCCCCGCCCCGCAGTGCGATCGCGCCCGCCTCCTTGACGGCATGGGCCGTCTCGAGCAACTGCGTGCGGTCCTCGACGGCGCAGGGCCCGGCAATGAGACCGATGCGCGGCCCGCCGATCGACCCAAGCCCCAGGTCGACGACCGTCGGCTCGAGCTTGACCTCGCGTGAGGCGATCTTGTACCGGGCCAGGACCGGCATGACCTTCTCCACGCCGGCCGCGACCGCGATCTGCTCCGGGAGCTTGGACCGCTCGTCGCCGACGCAGGCAACGACGGCCCGCTCGGTGCCCTGAATGACGTGGGGCACCAGCCCCAAGCCGCGCACCCGCTCCACGACGTGCTCGACCTGCTCGGGGGTGGCCCCCTGCTTCATGACGACGATCATCGGGCGTCTCCTCGTTCCTGGGCCGCGCCACCGGCCGCAAAAGAGAAGGCCGCGGCGCTCATCGGAGGGCCGCGGCCGGGTTCGCTGGGCTGGGTTCGGCTAACCCAGGGCCGGGGCCCTCCCGCCAAAGAAGCGATAGGCGAGCCACGCGCAAATGGGGCGCGACGACGTGGCCGGCATCCGGATGCCCGTGGCGTGGATCATGGCCGAACCCGATTCCGATACAGGGTCTCGAATCGACTATACCTCGCCGGCGGGGCCTGTCAAGCGCAAGTTCGGTGAGCACCGCCCCGGGCGCACGGGCGCACATTCCGGCGAACAGTCGTTTGCCCCGGGCGTCCTATGCGGTATAGTGCTGTGTTGGGGACGCATTCGGCGCGCATGCCGGACCGTGGCTTTCTTTGAGAAACGTGGGACCCGGGGGATTCCCGATGGATGACCGTGGGCTGTGGTATCCCGTCTTCGAGGCCCTGGAAGCCCGTCTCCTGCTCTCGGGCGATGGTGTCTTCACCGCATCCGCGGACCTCGTCTCGGCCGCGTGGTTCGCCGAAGCCGGCCCGGTGGGCGGCACGGCGCTGGAGGCCGACCCGATCGGGCGAAACGTCACCGACCTGACGTGGGGTGGGCGCGACGTCCAGGCCGCCGCGGGCGAGTGGATCGTCCAGCTCAGCGACTCGGCTCTGGCCGACGTCGGGAGCGTCGGCGACGTGGCCGCGGCGCTGACCGGGGGCGATGTGGCCTTCGACGTGGTGCGCGGCCTGGGGCTGGCGGGCCAGGTGCTCGTCCGGGCGCCGGGCGTGCCGATCGACGCGATTGACGCCTGGCTCGGCGCAACCGACGCCGTCGCCCATTACACGCCCAACGTCCGCGTCCAGGCCCAGAGCGTCCCGGACGACCCCCGGTTCGGCGAGCAGTGGGGCCTGCGCAACACGGGTCAGCAGGGCGGCATGGCCGGCGCCGACATCGACGCCGTCGACGCGTGGGACATCGCCACCGGCTCGTCCGAAATCATCGTCGCGGTCATCGACACGGGCATCGACTACAACCACCTGGACCTCGCCCCGAACATGTGGACCCATCCCGGCGAGGTGGCCGGCAACGGCATCGACGACGACGGCAACGGCTTCATCGATGACGTCCACGGCTTCGACTTCGGCGACATGGACGGCGACCCGCGCGACGGCATGGGCCACGGAACGCACGTGGCGGGGATCATCGGCGCCGCCGGCGACGACGGCACGGGCGTGGCCGGCGTCAACTGGGACGTCAGCCTCATGGCCCTCAAGGCCCTCGACGCCTGGGGCTACGCCTACACCACCGAGATCGTCAGCTGCATCAACTACGCCACCTACGCCCGGGCCCAGTACGGCGTCAACGTCCGGGTCATCAACGGCAGTTACGGGTTCGAGTACTTCACCCACGCCGAGCACGACGCGGTCGAGGCCGCCGGCGACGCCGGCATCCTCTTCGTGGCCGCCGCCGGCAACGGCGGCTGGGACGGCGTCGGCGACGACAACGACTTCTGGCCCGTCTACCCCGCCTCCTACGGCCTCGCGAACGTCGTCTCCGTGGCCGCCACCGACCGCTGGGACAACCTTGCCGACTTCTCCAACTATGGGGCCGCGAGCGTCGACCTCGGGGCGCCCGGCGTGGACATCCTGAGCACCATGCCTACCTACATGACCCCGTTTATGCAGATGTACGGCGATTCGACGTACTACGACACCGCCTCCGGCACCAGCATGGCCGCCCCGTACGTGGCGGGCGCGGCCGCGCTCGTCTGGTCCACCATGCCGACCGCCGGCCTCTCGCAGATCAAGCAGGCCCTTCTCGGCAGCGTCGACGCGGTGCCCGGCCTCCAGGGCAAGAGCGTCACGGGCGGCCGCCTCAACCTCGCCCGCGCGCTCGGCCAGCAGACCGGCTCCCGCCTCCAGGGCACCACGTACTACGACCGCGACCAGGACCGCCACCGCGACCCCGACGAGCCCGGCCTGCCCGGCTGGCGCGTGTACCTGGACCTGAACGACAACGGGGCGTGGGACACCGCTGGCGCGGGCGACCCCGTGTGGCGCCCCTCGGGCGACGTCCCGAAGACCATCCCCACCAGTTCGACCATCACCTCGACGCTGACCGTCTCGGGCCTGGAGGGCCGCATCGCCGACGTCAACGTCGCGGTCAATATCACGCACCCCTACGACGCTGATCTCGACGTGTACCTGGTCAGCCCCTCCGGCACCATGGTCGAGCTCTTCACGGACGTGGGAAACTATGGCGACGACTTCCAGGGCACGCTGGACGACGAGGCAGCCACCGCCGTCACCGACGGAGCCGCCCCCTTCATCGGCAGCTACCGGCCCGAGGGCCTGCTCGCCGACTTCGATGGCCAGGTCCCCAACGGCCTGTGGACCCTCCGTGTGACGGACGACTCGAACCTGGCGCCCGGCGGCACGCTGAACGGTTGGACGCTGGTCCTCCAGACGGCGGTGGCCGAGCCGAACGTCCAGACCGACGCCCTCGGCCACTACAACTTTGCCGTCGAGCCGGGCACCCACATCGTCCGCGAGGTGCTCCAGGAGGGCTGGACGCGGACGGACCCCGCGTCAGGACGCCACCTGGTCACCGTCGGCGAGAACGAGATCCGCGGCGACCTGGATTTCGGCAACTACCAGACGGGCGGCATCACGGGCGTCAAGTGGCATGACTTCAACGGCAACGGGACGCAGGACGCCGGCGAGCCCGGCATCCGCAACTGGAACATCTACCTCGACCTGAACAACAACGGCCAGTGGGACGACAGCTATCTCACGGACCGCCAGTGGATCGCCTCGTGGGACGTGCCGAAGGCGATTCCCGACTCCAGCACCATCACCTCGACGCTGACCGTCTCGGGCGTGACGGGCACCGTGGCGGACCTGGACCTGTGGCTCGACATCTCGCACACGTACGACTCGGACCTGGACGCCTTCCTGACGAGCCCGCAGGGCACGACCATCCTGCTCTTCACGGCCGTGGGCGGCTACGACGACAACTTCACCAACACGGTCCTGGACGACGAGGCCGGGACGCCGATCTCGTGGGGCGCCGCCCCCTTCTGGGGGAGCTACCAGCCCGAGGAAGCCCTCGCCTGGTTCGACGGCGAGAACCCCAACGGCACCTGGACGCTCCGGATCGACGACTTCTTCCAGGGCTTTGTGATCGGCGGCACGCTGAACAGTTGGTGGCTGGGCCTCCAGACCGAGGCGTCCGAGCCGATGGCCACCACCGACGCCGCCGGCCGCTACAGCTTCGTCGTCGAGGCCGGCATCTACACCGTCCGCGAGGGGGCCCAGGACGGCTGGGTCCAGACCGCCCCCGGCGGCGGGCACCACGTCGTCACCGTGACGAGCGAGACCGCGGCCTCCGACGTCGACTTCGGCAACTACCTGCCGGGCAGCATTCGCGGCCACAAGTTCTACGACGCCAACGCCAACGGCGAGATGGACCCGGAGGAGCCCGGCCTCGAGGGTTGGACGATCTTCCTCGACCTCAACCAGAACGGCTCGTGGGAATCCGGCAGCGAGCCGGGCGTCGTGACCGGTGCCGACGGGCTGTTCGAGTTCCCCAACCTGCCGCCCACCCAGTACCGCCTCGGCCAGGTCGAACAAGCCGGCTGGGTTGAGCCCGTCGGGTCGGCCCCCGTCGTACCCGTGCCGCCTGGCGCAGACGCCGAGCCCCAACTCGGGGCCTCCTGGCCCGGCGACGCCACCGGCGACCAGTTCGTCGACACGGCGGACTACTTCGCGATGGCCGACTGCTGGTTCCTGGCCGGGACGTGGACCGACGGCGACTTCACGGGCGACGGGCTGGTGAACACGGCGGACTACTTTCTGATGGCCCAGAACTGGTGGACGCCGGCGGGGCACCCGGTCGAGCCCCTGGGCACCGGCGCCGGCGACGCCGTGGTTGCTCCGCTGGCGGCTGCGGCTTTACCCGACGCCCCTCCCGCGGGTACCGACCGGGCCGACGAGGCGGCCGCGCCGCCGGACACCGGTCGGCCCGAGTCCGCGCGGCACGTGGACCTCCCGCGGCAGGCGATCGATCCGGCCGGCCCGGCCCGAGCGCCCCGCGTCGCCAGCGGCGCGAGCCCGGTGCGGGGACACCGCCTGCCGGCCGCCCGGGTTCGGCCGGTCCCCGGCGCACCGCGCCGCCTCCCGGTCGACGTGTTGGCCGAGGCCGAGGCGCTGGACCTGGACGCGCTGGCGGCCCCGGCGCTCGATCCGCTGGACTGAGCGACATCCGTCTCCATGAACCCGCGCACCCCCTTGCGGAGCTCGCGCGAGCCGACTATCCTCGCCCGAGAGCGAGTCGGGGCCGCCGGAGCACGGCGGCCCGGGGGACCGAGCGGCCATGAGCAACCCCGGTGAGCGTGTGCTCGTCGTCGAGGACGAGCCCGAAATCAACGACCTCGTCTGTGAGGTGCTGGCGGCCGAGGGGATGGACCCCGTCCCGGCCCTCGATGGCGAAGCCGGTCTCGCCGAGGCCGAGGCATCCCGGCCGGCAGCCATCGTCCTCGACCTCATGTTGCCGAAGCTCTCGGGCCTCGACGTCTGCCGCCGCCTCAAGACGGACCCGGCCACGCGTGCCATTCCGATCCTGGTCCTGACGGCCCTGCAGGGCGACAACGACCGACGCGTCGCCTTCGAGGCCGGGGCCGACGATTACATGACGAAGCCGTTCAGCCCGATCGGCCTGGTGTCGCGGCTGGAGGCGTGCCTGGCGCGGGCGCGCCAGATCGAGGCCCAGGAGACGTTCCGGACGACGTTCGACCTGACCACCTCGCTCGCCGGCCTCAAGGCCCTGAACGGCCTCGTCACCGCCCTCTACTGCCGCACCGCGCTGGACGCCCGGCGTATCGAGGCCCTGCGCACGGGGCTCGTCCATCTCGGGGATGCGGCCGCGGAGTGGGCGGCCGCGAACCGCGGGGTGGTGCCGGTGCGGCTCACGGCGGAGTTGGGCGAGGAACATCTGCGGCTGCGCTTCGCCCCCGCCGAAGAGGACGTCGCCGAGGCGTTCCTGGTCGAGCACCTCGACCCGGACGCCCTGGTGCCCGCGGGATTCACCGACGCCGGGATCATCGACCGGCAGACGCAGGACGGCGACGCCGTGGTGATGGAGACCCGCCTGCCGCCCCCAGCGTAGCGCGCCGGCCCGTCACTCGCCGGCCGGGGCGTGTTCCGAGGGCATCGTGAAGCTGAACGTGGAACCCTCGCCCACCGCGGAGTCCACCTCCAGCGTCCCGTGCCACGTCTCGACGATGCGCCGCGCCGTCGACAGGCCCAGCCCGATGCCGGCGATGTTGCCGACGAAGGGGCCCTCCTCGACCTGGCTGAAGTCGGCGAAGATTTCCTCGCGCTCCGACGCGGGGATGCCGGGACCGTTGTCGCGGACGTGAACCCACAGCCACTGGTTGTCGGTCAGTTCCGCCCAGACCTCGGCGCACGGCGCCTCGGCCGTGTTGAATTTGACGGCATTGTCCATCAGGTTGTCGAGCACAATGGAGAGAAGCTCCTCCCGGATCCGGGCCCGGGGCAGGTCGCCCGGAATCCGGAAGTCGTACCGGACCTCGCGGCCGGGGTACCGGTGCTCCAGGCGTTCGCGGACGCGGCCGAGGACGGCGCCCACGTCGGCGTCGCCTCCGGCCCGTTCCAGTTCGGTGGCCGTCAGGCTCGCGTAAGTCAGGATCTTCTCGATGACGTCAGCCAGGTTCCGCACGCTCGTGGAGACCGACCGTAGCGGCCGCGTCATCTCGGGCGGCACCTCGCCGTACTTCCCGCCTTCGATCATCTCGAGGAATCCCACGACGGTCGTCAGCGGCGTTTTCAGCTTGTGGCTGATCAGACG
Organism: uncultured Anaerolineales bacterium; assembly: GCA_964397995.1. GTDB lineage: Bacteria > Planctomycetota > Phycisphaerae > FEN-1346 > FEN-1346 > CAYNLG01. Next base: position 10,645 of record CAYNLG010000049.1, on the reverse strand, counting down.
GAGGAAGTCGCGCTTGAGGTGCTCGCGGCGGCGCATCTCGGTGATGTCGCGGAACACGAGGGCCCCGCTGTACAGGCCCCCCTGTGGACCTTCGATCCGCGTGTACCGGCCCGCCAGGTATACCGGCGGCGCGGGCGGTTCCTCCCGCGTCAGTTCCACCGTGACGGCGCGGGCGCGGCTCTGGCGGAGGGCCTCCATCGAGGGATCGACCCGGAGCTTGTCCAGGACGTCTTCCAAGCGGCGGCCGGTCAGGTCCTCGCCGTCGAAGCCGAGCAGCTCGGCCGCGCGCCGGCTGGCCACCTGGATATTCCAGTCGCCGTCCGTCACGACGATGCCGTGGGACAGGTCCTGGATGACCGCGTCGAACTTCTCGCGCTCCGCCAGCATCGTCCGGTAGTACTTGATCTGGAGGAGGCTCTTGACGCGCGCGAGCAACTCCCCGCGGTCGAACGGCTTCGAGATGAAGTCGTCGGCCCCGGCTTCCAGGCCGCGGATCCGGTCCTCGGTCTCTTTCAGGGCCGTGATCATGATGATCGGGATGACGGCCGTGGTTTCGTCGGCGCGCAGACGGCGGCAGACCTCGAACCCGTCGATCTTCGGCAGCATCACGTCCAGCAGGATCAGGTCCGGCCGTTCGGTCCGCACCTTCTCCAGGGTCTCCTCGCCGTCGTAGGCGGCCAGGGTGGCGTACCCGGAGGCCTGGAGGTTCCGCTCCAACAGGCGGACGTTGGCGGCATAGTCGTCGACGACGAGGATGCGGCCGCTGGTTTCGGGCTTTGGGTCGCTCATGGCACGTCCCCCTTACATTTCGATGGCCGAGACGATGTCCCGGAGCAGCGTCACCGTGAAGGTCGTCCCGCGGCCGAGTTGGCTCTCCACAACGATGTCGCCGCCGTGCAGCTCGACGAGGCGGCGCGTCAGCGCCAGGCCGAGGCCCGCGCCCTCGTGGCTCCGCGACAAGGACCGGTCCGCCTGGTGGAACTCCTCGAAGATCGCCACCTGGTCCTCCGGCGCGATGCCGATGCCGGTGTCGATGACACGGATGACGGCGGTCTCGGGCTCCATCCGCGCCCGCACCTTCACCACGCCGCCCTTCTCGGTGAACTTCACCCCGTTGGCCAACAGATTGTACAGGATCTGCTTAAGCTTGACGGGATCGGCGGTCAACTCGAAGGGGCGCGGGACGACGTCGGCCTCCAGCGCCACGCCGCGCCGGATCGCCAGGCTCCGGATGACGCGGAACACGTCGTCGACGATGCCGCCCAGGTCGCAGGCCTGGAGGTCGAGCTTGACGGCCCCGGCTTCGAGCTTCGAGTAGTCCAGGATGCTGTTGATGAGGGTGAGCAGTTCCTGGCCGGCCTGGTAGATGTCCTCGGCGGAAGCCCGCTGGGCGGGGGTGGGGTCGTCCGGCACGCCGTCGCGGATGGCTTCGGCGAACCCGATGATGGCCGCCAGCGGCGTCCGCAACTCGTGACTCATGTTCGCCAGGAACTGGGTCTTCAGCTGGTTCGCCCGCCGCAGGTCCTCGTTCATCCGCTCCAGCAGGCCGGTCTTCTCGGCAACCATCTGTTCCAGGTTGTCGGTGTACTCGCGGAGGCGCTGCTCCAGGGCCTTGCGGCGGGTGATGTCGCGGCAGATGACGGTGTAGCCGACGACCCGGCCCTCGGCGTCGCGTCGGACGGTGGTGGCGGTCCACGCGGGGAACCGGTTGCCGCCCGACCGGACGCGGACGCCCTCCCCCTCGTGCCGCCCGCGCGTCGCCAGCCACTCGATGCGTGCCGGGCCGAGGGCGTCCTCGCGCTCCTCCTCCGACACCAACCGCTCGAAGGACGTCCCGATGATCTCGGCCGGCTCGTAGCCGAAGGTGCGGCGGGCCCCCTCGTTGAAGGTCAGGATAACCCATTCAGCATCGGCCGCGATGATGGCGTGCTCGGTTGAGGATTCCAGGATCGACTCGACAAGGCGGTTCGCGGCCTGGAGCTCGGCCGTCCGCTCCTCGACCAGCCGCTCCAGGTCCGCGTACATCTCCCGCAGGTGGCCCTGCATGTCGCGGAAGCTCCCCGCCAGCTGGCCGATCTCGTCGCCGGATCGGACCGGCACCTCGGTATCGAGGTCGCCTTCGCCGATGCGGCGTGCGGCGGCGTTGAGCTGGGCGAGCGGCCCCGTCACCTGGCGCACCACGAACAGGCCCACCAGTCCGGTCAGCAGGGCGCCGACGCCGGCGGCCATCAGCACGTACGACAGGCGCACCGTCCCGCTCGCGTGGAGGATGCCGCCCATCAGCAGGCCCTCGGCCACGGCCGCGACCAGCACGAACAGCACCACCTTGTGCGTCAGGCGAAGGCCCTTCATGGCGTCTCGTCGGTCGGCCCGGCCGCGTCGGCCCGGGCCCGGGTTCGCTCGGACAGGTGGTCGCGGACGTAGCGCGAGAAGGTCGGCAAGCCGGCTTCGGTCCAGCGCCGTTCGATGCGACCCTTGAGCTCGGCGTTGCCCCGCACGAGGGCCTCGACGGCGTCGCGTTCGCCGGGCCCGGCGGCCTCCGCAAGCAGACCGTCGTGCGTATCGACGACCAGCACCCACTGGTCGGTCTCGGGCACCCGGTCGAGGCCCAGCTTCATGTGCGGATACCGCGCGCCGCCGAGACGCAGCCGCACCCGCTGCCACGCGTTCGGAGGCCCCTCGGGGTCGCGTTCGAACGGCTCCCCGGCCAGGAGGTCGACCAGGGCCTCGGCCCGGGGCCACTGCAGGCGGGCCCGGACGGCCTCCGGGAGCGCAGCCCCGGCGTAGGCCTCGTCCACGTAGAGCCGGGCGGCCTCGTCAAGCAGGTCGCGTGTAAGGGCATCCATCCGCATAGGCACCGATCGGTCGGCTCGCGTCTCTCGGTATCCTATCGGATTCGCCCCGCCACGGCTAGAGCCGCCAAGAGAAGAAGCCACGCGGCATACACCGCCCCGGCCACCCGAAGCGGCCATCGCGCCGCGGGCTCAGCCGCCGTCGGCGTCGCCGCCGCCCGGTCCGTCCTGTCGTCGGCCTCGGCGCTCATGGGCCATGTCCTCCACCTCGGGCAGCACGAACTCCTGGGCCAGGATTTTCACGGTGGACGCCAGGGGCACGGCGGCAATCAGGCCCACCAGGCCCAGCATCTCGAACCCCAGCAACAGCGCTACCATCAGCGTCACCGGGTGCAGACCGACCGCCTTGCCCTGAATCAGCGGCGTCAGCACCCAGCCTTCCAGGGCTTGGACCACCACGTACACGATCACCGTGCCCAGCACCAGCCAGGGGTTGCCCGTGTCGATCCAGGCCACGAGCATCGACGGCCCGAGGCCGACGAAGATGGGCAGGTACGGGACGATGCCCGCCACGCCCGTGGCGACGCCCAGCACGAACCAGTACGGGATACCGAGCACCGCCAAGCCCAGCGCCGTCAGCCCCCCGACGATCAGGCACACAATGAGCCGGCCCCGCAGGAATGCGCTGATGGCCGCGTCGATCTTCCCGACGATTTTCAGGATGCGATCCTTGTAGCGGGCGGGCAGGCGGACCCGCACGGCCTCTACCACCCGGTCGAAGTTCATCAGCAGAAAGAACAGGTAGAAGCCCGTCAGGCCCGCCGCCACCACGAACCCCTGAAGGCCGCGCAGCAGCGCCAGCACGCTGTCCCCGGCGGTGCGGAGTGTGTTCAGAACGCCCTTCATGACGTCCCGCCGGTTGGCCTCGATGATGGACAGGGCCTGGTCGATCCAGGTCGGCTCGGCGTCGGGCGGCCGGCGACGGGCCTCCTGGATGCGGTCCACGACCGCCGTCACGTAGCCGCGGTCCCACTGGCCGTTGTCATTCAGGTCGGCATACCGCGTGCCGTCGGCGGCGGTCCGGACGTCCACACCCGTCGCGTCCTCGGGCGCCGCCGGCTCGCCCACCACGGAGACGCCAAGGTTATAGGTCTCCGAGAGCAGGGGCGGCAGGGCCAGGAAGGTCACCAGCGCCGTCAGGCCCAGCACCGCCAGGAACAGCAGCATCGCCATCAGGCCGCGCGGGATACGGTGGGCCGTCCCCCAGCGCATCAGCGGGTTCAGGATGTACGCCAGCGCCAGGGCGATCCCCAGGGGCGCGAAGACGTTCTGGTAGCCGACCAGGGCCGCCAGAACGAGCAGGGCGGCCCCGCCCAGCAACAGCGGCCGCCGGAGCCGCGCCCAGAACCGGGCCCCTCGGTCATCGGCCTCGCTCATCGTCGCCCTCAGAAGCGATGGTGATCCGGTAGCTCGCGTCGAAGGCCTGGTGGAAGTCGAAGACACCCTCGAAGTCGTCGCGCGAGTCGCTCTCGGTCTTGTGGAGGATGCCCACGCCGACCAGGTTGAAGACGAGGTTGCCGATGTCCTCGGTCCGCGTGATGCCCCAGCTGCCGAGCACCGCTCGCGCCAGCGCCCCGAACTGCTCCAGGGCGTAGTCGCGCAGGCCGAAACACAGCTCACGCCCACTCACGTGGCCGGGCCTGTTGACCTGGCGCACGGTGTAGCCGAGGGCCTCTGAGATGAAGGCGTACGCCTCGCGGGGATACCGCGGGTCCGCGCGGAGACAGTCGCCGATCGGGTCCGGGGAAAGCTCCGGCTCAGCCGCCATGGCCGCCTTCCTCCGCATGGGCCGCCTGCTCGGCGCGGGTCTCCTCGATCATCGCCTCGAAGGCCGCCGGCTCGACACGCTCGGCCATCCGCTCGTAGGCGCGGATCGCGCGGTCCTCGACCCGCTCGTCCAGCCGCGTGAAGTCGGGCGTCTCGGTGCCGAGGAGGCGGCCGACCTTCTCGGCGTAACCCGGCAGCACCGGTCCCAGGTAGGCCGCCAGCAGCCGCACCCCGTTCAGGCAGGCCGTCAGCACAGGCCGCGCCGTCTCCGGCTCGCCCTTGGCCGTCGTCCACGGCTGGTGCTTCTCCATGTAGCGGTTGAGGGCGTCGGCCTGGGCCGTGATCTGCCGCACCGCCGACGCGTACTCGCAGGCCTCGTAGGCGGCCCCGATGCCTTGGGCGGCCGCCTGGATCTCGGCCACGAGGGCCGTTCCCTCGGCGTCCATGCGGCCGAGGCGGCTCTCCAGACGCCGGCCCAGCAGCCCCGCCGCCCGGCTCGGCAGGTTCGCGAAGTTGCCCACCAGGTCCGCGTTGACCCGGTTGACGAAGTCCGTGCTCGAAAGGTCCACGTCGTCGGTCGCCGGCCCGAGCTTGCAGGCGTAGTAGTACCGCAGGTACTGGGGGTCGAGGTGCTTCAGGTACGTGGCCGCGTTGACGAACGTACCCCGGCTCTTCGACATCTTCTGGCCGTCCACCGTCAGGAACCCGTGGACGAAGATGCGCATCGGCATGCGGTACCCCGCCCCGGCCAGCATCGCCGGCCAGTACAGGGCGTGGAAGTACAGGATGTCTTTGCCGATGAAGTGGTAGAGCTCGGCATCCTCGCGGACCCAGTAGTCGGCCAGGTCCCGCCCGTGGTCGGCGCACCATTTCGCCGTGGAGGCGATGTACCCGATCGGGGCGTCCCACCACACGTAGAAGTACTTGTCGGTCTCGCCGGGGATGAGGAACCCGAAGTACGGCGCGTCGCGTGTGATGTCCCAGTCCTTCAGCCCCTGGTCGAACCACTCCTGCAGCTTCGCCACCACGTGCGGGTGCAGGTGCTCGGGACTGACCCACTCGCGGAGCATCGCCTCGTACTCCGACACCTTGAAGAAGCAGTGCTCCGACGGGCGGAAGCTGATCGGCTGGTTGTCGACCGCCGACCGCGCCCCGACCAGGTCGGCGGGGCTGTAGACCGCCCCGCACGCCTCGCACGAGTCGCCGTACTGGTCCTCGGCCCCGCACCGCGGGCAGGTGCCCCGTATGTAGCGGTCCGGCAGGAACATGCCGGCCGACTCGCTGTAGGCCTGGCGAACGGTGCGGCGGTCGATGCACCCGCCCTCCTGGATGCGCAGAAAGAACTGCTCGCTCAACGCCCGGTTCTCCGGGGCGTGGGTCGAGTAGAAGTGGTCGAACGCCACGTCAAAGCCCGCGAAGTCCCGCTGGTGTTCGGCGTGGTAACGCTCGATGATGGCCTCGGGCTCCACGCCCTCCTTCTGGGCCCGGAGCATGATGGGCGTACCGTGGGTGTCGTTGGCGCACATGTACCGGCAGTCGTGCCCGCACGCCTTCTGATAGCGGGCCCAGATGTCGGCCTGGATGTACTCGACAAGGTGGCCGATGTGGATGGGGCCGTTGGCGTAGGGCAGCGCGGCGGTAATGAGGATGTGTCGGCTCATGACGTCTCCCGCGCCGGGGGGGATCAGGCCTTGCCCTGGTTCCCGCCGGACGTCCCCTGCTTGCCGCCGGACGAACTCTGCCCGCCGCCCCCGCCCCCCTTGCCGCCCTTGTTGCGTCGGCGTCGCCCGCCGCGCGGCCGGCGGCGGCGTTTCTTCTTCGCGTCGCCCTGTTCACCGCCGCCCGCGTCGCCTTTGCTGTCGGACGTTGCGCCCTCGTCTCCGCGGTTGTTCCGCCGCCGGCTGCTGCGGTACCGTTTCCGGGCGGCTTCCTCGGCCTCCTCAACCTCCTTGCGGACGGCTTCCGGGTCGAGGTCCCGCTCCACGAGCGATTCGACCGGCACCGTCACGCGGCTTCCGGCCTCCAGCTGCACATGCACGAGCTGCGAGACGATGTCGGTGTTGAGGACGCGGCCGAGACCTTCGGCGGTCCGAACGTAGGACTTTTTGCGCGGCAGGTTGGCCGCCAGCTCCTTGTAGGTCGCGTGCTCGAAGCGGAGGCAACACATGAGCCGCCCGCACACCCCGCTGATCTTCGTCGGGTCGAGCGTCGCCTTCTGGACCTTCGCCATCTTCATCGAGACGGGCGAGAGACTGGTCATCCAGGTGCGGCAACAGAGGGGCCGGCCGCAGCGCTCGTAGTCGCCCAGAAGTCGGGCCTCGTCCCGCACCCCGATCTGCCGCATCTCGATCCGCGTCTGGAACTCATGGGCCAGGTCGCGCACCAGGGCCCGGAAGTCGACCCGCTTCTCCGACACGAAGTAGAAGAGGATCCGGTCCCCCCCGAACAGGTGCTCCACCGCGACCAGCTTCATCGGCAGGTTCCGGGCCTGGATGCGCTGGCGGCAGAAGTCGGCCTCGCGATCCTCCTCGTCCCGCAGGTGCCGGTCGTCGACCAGGTCGTCGTGCGTGGCGATGCGCAGCACCTCCCCTTTGACTTCGTTCGGCACGCTCTCGGGCACGTCGCCAGAGCAGCAGTGGCCGACGACGGTGCCCATCTCCTGGCCGCGGTCCGACTTGACGATCACCCGCTGGCCGCACCGCCACGCGTCGAGGTGGTGCGCGAAGCGGGCCAGAAACCCCATGGCGCCGTAGCGAACGAGAAGGGTCTCGCGCCCCTTGCGGGGGCTGTCGCCGCCGCCTTGGCCGCCCTCCTTGGCCGCGTCGGCAGGGGCGTCGCTCCGCGGCTCGGGCGGGGGCGCCGTCTCAGGCGAGTCGCCGGCGGGCGGGTTGGGGGAGCGATCCGTCACGGTTGCAACCTCCGGCCCCACGCATGGGGGGGCCGCTGAAGAACAAAGACGTAAGCCGGGGGATTATAGCGGGCTCAAGCGCGGCCTTCAATGCGCTTCCGGCCGCGAAGGAATGCACCGCGGGCCCGGCATGGGCGCGCCGTCAGCCCGGCTGGGATCACCCGCCGGCCGCCTCGCCCTCGCCGCCCCCGACCGCCCCGAGGAGCACCTTCGAGCCGCTCGTCAGGTGCTTCAGGGCCGCCGACGCCCGCGCCAGGTACGGCCGCGCCTCCTCCGGCTTGTCGGCCGCATAAAGCAGGTACCCGAGAAGAAAGTTCAGTTCCCGCTCGTCGGGGTCGCCCTCGAGTTTCTCGCGGACGTCGGCGAGGACGGCCTCGTAGGCGCCCTCGTCGGGGAAGGCATCACGGGGGTTCGGAATCTCGCCGATCAGGTCCGGCCGTTGCTCCAGCGCCTGCTCCAGCACGACGGCCGCCTGGTTGTAGTAATGGTTCGCGAGCAGCGCGTGGACGCGCCCGAAGAGGGCCACCGTCCGGGAGGGATTCTCGGCGAGCGCCTCCCGGTAGAGCTTGGCGGCATCGGCGTACTCGCCCTTCCTGAAGGCCGCGTGGGCCGCCGTCACAATCAGGCCGTACCGGTCGCTCGGGAGGGCCCGCGCCCGGGCCAGTCCGCGGATGCGCGACCACCGGCCTTCGCCCTCCACCTCGGTGGCCGCCGGCGGACGGGTCGTCTGGCCATCGAGTTCCATCGCCGTTTCCTCAGGTGGCGAGGCAAAGTCGGCCCCCTCCTCGTCCCAGCCCGTCGGGCGGAACACGTAGCCCTCGTCCGCATCGGGCGCCCCGTAGCGGAGCTGCTGCGGCCCGAGCCATGCGTCCGGGACCTCCGCGTCGGCCAGTCCCTCCAGGTAATCCCAGACCTCGGGCGGCAGGGGCACGTTGCCCAGCGCCGACGCCGGCCCGTACGTGCTCGGCCCGCCGTACACCCCCGGCAGGTTCTCGTACGTGGCCGCCGGCACGTAGCCCCGGAAGGGCGCCAGCGACTCGTTCGCGCTGGTGTACCCGTATGGGCCGTATGCCGGGCCCGGCTGCACGGGCGGGTAGTTGTACCCGTACTGCTCGCGCAGCCCGGCCGTCCAGCCGGTCGTGACGCGCGACGAGTAGGGCACGTAGGGCAGCGGGCGGCCGTACTCGACGCCCGTGCCGAGGTCCTGGACGCCGAAGGAATCGCGCCGGAAATCGCTCAACGACAGCGACGGCAGGGACCGCGACAGGCCGCTCCCGGTCGTGTCGTACGGCACGTTGCCCTGAAACGACTTCCCAGCCCGGACGTTGCCGGTGACGATGTAGTCGCGGTTCCGCATGGCCTCGAAGCTGTAGGGGTCGCCTTGGCCTTCGGTGCCGTAGTGCAGGATACCGCCGCTCGGGATGTAGTGCGGGGAGCCCTGGCGCAGGTCGTAGCGCAGGGGCACGTATTGCTGGGCCTGGACCGTGGCCGCCGCGATCAGGCAGGCGGCCAAGGCCAAGCCGACGATGCGGGCTGCGCGGAACATGGCTTGCCTCCACTCCGATTCGGGCGCCGCTGACGGCCTTATCGGCCGCTCGGCCCGCCCTGTCTCACTCTATTCATTATAGCATGCCGACGGGGCAAGGGCAGGGGCCCAAACAGAAGGCCCGCGGCCGTGGGGGCCGCGAGCCGGTAGCGCCAGGGGGAGGCGGCGGGCCGTCAGGTCCCGTTGTGGACCTCCAGGGGCTGTTCGGCCTCGTCGCTGGTGCGGCCCTCGAAGTACAGGTGATCGTCGCGGACACTGACGGCGATGAAGTCCTTGCCGCGGTACGCCCCGCGGAGGAGTTCCTCGGAGATGTAGTCCTCGACGAGGTTCTCGATCGCACGGCGGAGCGGCCGCGCCCCGAACTCGGGGTTGTACCCCTTCTCGATGACCAGTTCCTTGGCCTCGTCGGTGAGGGTCAGGCCGAGGCTCTGGGCGCGAAGCCGCTCGCGGAGCTTCTCCAGCTCAATGTCGACGATGGCCTTGAGGTCCTCGCGCGTGAGCTGGCGGAACATGATGACTTCGTCGAGGCGGTTCAGGAACTCCGGCCGGAAGTGCCGCTCAACCTCTTTCATGAGCATGTCCTTGGTCTGCTCGTAGGTGGCCTCGGCGGTCTTCTTGCGGAACCCCAGCCCGGACTGGTTCTTGATGATATCGGCCCCGATGTTCGAGGTCATGATAATGATGGCGTTGCGGAAGTGGACGCGGCGGCCGAAGCTGTCGGTCAGCACGCCCTCCTCCATGATCTGCAGCAGCATGTTGTAGACGTCGGCGTGGGCCTTTTCGATCTCGTCCAGGAGCACGACGCTGTACGGCCGGCGCCGGATGCGCTCCGTCAGCTGGCCGCCCTCCTCGTACCCGACGTAGCCGGGCGGGGCGCCCACGAGGCGCGAGACGTTGTGCTTCTCCATGTACTCCGACATGTCGATCTGGATGATAGCCTCTTCGTCGCCGAACATGAAGTCGGCCAGAGCCTTCGCCAGGTGCGTCTTGCCGACCCCCGTCGGGCCGATGAAGAGGAAGCATCCCATCGGCCGCCGCGGGTCTTTCAGGCCCGACCGGCTCCGCCGCAGGCTCTTCGCGACCGCCCGGATCGCCTCGTCCTGGCTCACGACCCGCTCATGGAGCACCCCTTCCATGTTCAGCAGGCGTTCCATCTCCTCGGCCTCCAGGCGCGTCAGGGGAACGCCGGTCATGCGGCTGACGACCTCGGCAACGACGTCGTCGTCGACGATGCCCTCGACCTCCTTGCTCTCCTCGCGCCACTGGTTGAGGAGCTGGTCCTTCTTGCGGCGGAGTTCGTCGACCTTGTTGCGCAACTCGGCCGCCCGCTCGTAGGCCGACTGGGCCACCGCCTCTTCCTTCTCCTGGTTGGCCTTCTCGATCTCCTGCTCGATCTGGGCCACGTCCGGCGGCCGCGTCATCGCCCGCAGGTGGACGCGCGCCCCGGCCTCGTCGATCACGTCGATGGCCTTGTCCGGCAGGTACCGGCCGGAGATGTACCGGTTGGAGAGTTCGACGGCCGTCGCCAGCGCCTCGTCGGTGATCTGGACGCGGTGGTGGGCCTCGTAGCGG
>CAYNLG010000048.1:0-28849 GCA_964397995.1 uncultured Anaerolineales bacterium | reverse complement strand
GCTCCCGTTGCGATGCGTCAATGCAATAAAGGGTATTCTTTAGCGGCCTGCTAGGGCCGGCGCCACCGCCCGCATCGCGCCGCTCATTTCGCCGCGCCACCGTGGGGGGCGCTCGCCATCCTGTACGCAAGCGGGGCACGGCTATTCGTGCGGCACGGACGCGACCCCCTGGCCGGCCGGGCGCGCCGGGAAGGGTTGACTCCGGGCGCGCGTCGCGCCTAGCATTCACGAAGTGCCCCACGGGGCACCGGCAGCAACCCGCCGGGCCGCGGAGGCCCGGACGCGATAGACGCGGAGGAGTACCTGTTGACGTCAAGCTCAAGTCACCGGACGGCGGGCCGCACGGCCCCCTAAACGCCTGACGTCGGGGCGCGGCACGCCGACCGCAAAGGAGGCGTGCCATGACCGCAGGCAAAGCTCTCATCCCGTTTCTGGCCATTCTGGCCGTTCTGGCCGTATTAGCCGCCGTCGCCGCCCTCGTGCCCATGAGGCACCCGAGCCGCGCCGCGGCCGCAGAAACCGATCTCCAGCCCCAGACCACGTGTCCGGTCCTGGGCGCCGCGATCAACCGCGACCTGTACGTCGACCACGATGGGCAGCGCCTCTTCGTGTGTTGCCGCGGCTGCCTCGCCAAGGTCGAAGCCGACCCGGCGAAGTACGTCGCCGTGCTGGCCGAGCGAGGCGAGGCGCCCCTGAGTCTGGCCACCGCCGACACGCCCGCCAAGGGCGACACCCACGCCATCCCGGCCCCGAAGGAGCCGGCGCCCCTGGAACCCGAAGCTCTGGCGGTGCTCCTGCGGGCCGACGTGCCGCTCGTGCTGATCGACGCGCGCGGCCCCAAGGTCAAGACGCACCTGCCCGGGGCGAAGCTCCTGAATTTCGACGCCCCGGCCGACGACGTGGCCAAGCATGTGCCAGCCAAAGACACGCTGGTCGTCACGTACTGTACGAACCTGAAGTGCACAGCCAGCCCGATGCTGGCCAAGGCCCTGCGCGGCTACGGCTACACGAACGTCCTAGAGGTCCCCAAGGGCATCGACGGCTGGGCCGAGGCCGGGTTCCCGGTCGTGGAGCGCGGCGCCAGGAAAGCCGCAACCACGACCGCGCCGGCAAAGGTCTGCGGCTGCCCGGCCGGGTGCACCTGCCCCGTCGCGGCGGCGGGGCCCGAGGCCGACTGCGGCTGCCCGAGATCGTAGGCGGGCCGAAGCGGCAGCCGGTGCTGGTACCGGACCCGCCACCCGCCTACACTGAGAACAACGGATGACCCAAGCGGGCGGCGTCCCGCGGCGCCGCCCGCTCCGCACCCGAGCGGACCAGGCGTAGGGAGAGGACGCACCATGGCGAGCAAAGCCGTCCAGCGCGAACAGCGGCTCAAGGGTCTGCCGATCAGCGGCGGCGTGGCCGTCGCCGGCGTCTGCCGCTTCCGTGACCACGGCCGGCACGACGACCTGGCCCTGGAGAAGGTGTCCCCCGACCGGCTCGGGGAGGAGCGCGAACGGCTCCAGCGGGCCGTCGCCGTGGTCCGGGGCCGACTGGAGGCCCTGGAGAAGGTCGTCCGCCAGCGGATCGGCGAGGCCGAGGCCGGTATCTTCGCCGCCCAGCGGGCCATCCTGGGCGACCCCGCCCTGGAACAGCAGATGGAGGAGGCCCTGGCCGAGGGGTACCGGGCCGAGGCCGCGGCCATGCAGACGCTCGACGCCTACGAGGAGCGTCTCGCCCAAGTCGACGACGCCTACGTCCGCGAACGGGCCAGCGACATCGGCGAACTCAAACGCCGCCTCCTCGACACCCTGATGAATACCAAGCCCCAGTTCCTGTGCGAGGTGGAGGCCCACTGCCAGCGCGGCCGGAACCGCATCATCGTCACCGAAGAGCTCACCCCCTCGGTCGCCCTCGAGATGGACACACAGGAAATCCGCGGCATCGTCACGGAGCGGGGCGGGCGGACGTCCCACGCAGCCATCCTGGCCCGCGCGGTCGGCATCCCGGCCGTCAGCGGCATCGACGGCCTGGCCGAGACCATCCAATGCGGCACCCAGATCCTCGTCAACGGCGACACCGGCGAGGTCGTCCTCTGGCCCAGCCCCGAGACCGTCGAGACCATCCGACGCCGCAAGGAGGCCGAAGCCGTCCCCGCCATCGAGCCCGTCGAGGGCCTCACGGTCATGGCCAACATCAGCCTGGCCGCCGAGGCCGGCGAGGCCGTCGCCATGAAGGCCGAGGGCGTCGGCCTCTACCGCACGGAGCTCGAGTTCTTCGCGGCCGGGCGGTTGCTCTCCGAGGACGAGCAGGTCGAGCGGTACCGCACCGTCGTCGAGGCCATGGCCGGACAGCCCGTGTACGTGCGGTTGCTGGATGTCGGCGGCGACAAGCCGTCGCCGGTCTTCCAGACCGCCCGCGAGGAGAACCCGCAGCTCGGCTTGCGCGGCGCCCGGTACCTGCTGAGCCGGCCGGACCTGCTCCGGACCCAGGCCCGGGCACTTGCCCGCGTGGCCCGCCTCGGGCCTGTCCACGTCATGTACCCGATGGTCATCGACGCCGACCAGTACCGCGAACTGCGGCGCCTGGTGGACGAGGCCACGGCCGGCATGCCGAGCGCGGAAGCCCTGAAACACGGGCCGATGTTCGAAGTGCCCTCGGCATGCCTCGACGCCGACCGTCTCCTGGCGATTTCAGACTTCGCCAGCATCGGGTCGAACGACTTGGTACAATACCTCTTCGCCGTGGACCGGAACAACGAGCGCGTCGCGCACGACTCGTCCCCCGACCGCCGGGTCTTCTGGCAGCTCCTGAGGAACCTGGCGAGCGCGGCACGGCGGGCCGACGTGCCCATTTCGATCTGCGGCGAGTTGGCGGGCGACCCCGTCGAGGTGCCCCGCCTCCAGGAACTCGGCTACGACATCCTCAGCGTGAGTGTGCGGCGGATTCCCGGCGTTCGCCGGGCCGCCCTCAACGCCCGGACCGAAAGGAGCCCCGTATGAGCCGTCAACCCGGTGCCGTGACCTTCGAAGGCGACCCCCTGACCCTTGTCGGCGACGATGTTGCCGTCGGCGACCCCGCCCCGGATTTCACCGTGCTCGACCCGGACCTCCAGGAAGTCACGCTCGAGGACCTCGACGGCCGGATCGTCGTTCTGCTCTCTGTGCCCTCGCTGGACACGCCCGTCTGCGACACCGAGGTGCGGCGGTTCAACGAGGAAGCCGCCAAGCTCGCCGACGACGTCACGATCCTGACCGTCAGCATGGACCTTCCCTTCGCCCAGAAACGGTGGTGCGGGGCCAAGGGCGTCGACCGCGTCCGCGTCGCCAGCGACCACCGCGACGCCTCCTTCGGCCAGGCCTACGGCCTGCTGATCGAGGAGTTGCGGCTGCTGGCCCGGGCGTGCCTCGTCCTGGACCGCGACGGCACCGTCCGCCACAAGCAGCTCGTCAAGGAGATCACCGAGGAGCCCGACTACGACGAGGTGCTCCAGGCTGTGGCGGAGACCGCATGAGCCCGGCCGGGGCGATCTCATGACGCGCAAGGTGCTGGGCATCGCGACGAGCCCCCGGGCCGGCGGGAACACCGACCTGCTGCTGGCCGAGGCGCTGCGCGGCGTCGAGGCGGTGGAGGCCGAGACGTCGCTCGTGGCACTCCGCGACAAGCGGATCACCCCCTGCACCGCCTGTGAGCACTGCCACGCCACGGGCCGCTGCCACATGGACGACGACTTCACCCCGATCCTCGACGCCATGCTCGAGGCGGACCGGATCGTCTTCGCGACGCCCATCTACTTCATGGCCGTCTCCAGCCACGCCAAACTTCTGATCGACCGGTGCCAGTGCCTGTGGGCCAGAAAGTACGTCCTGAAGGAGCAGTTGTTCCCGGACGCCGACCGGGACCGGCGGGCCTTGGTCATCGCCGTCGGCGGGTCGCGCAGCAGGAAGATGTTCGACTCGATCCGGCTGACGATGAAGTACTACCTGGACGCCCTCGACGTCGGCTACTTCGCCAACCTGTTCGTCAACCAGGTGGACGCTCGTGGCGCCATACGCGACCACCCGAGCGCGATGACCGAGGCGTTCCACCTCGGCAGCGCACTGGCCAGCTTCGCCGGACCGATGCCGGACGAGCCGCTCGACGTGGACCTCTTCGGCTCGGCCCCCGGTCCCAGCGGCCCGCGGTACCGCATCGGCGGCGAGGGGAACCGCCATGGCGCATGAGACCACGGCGGCGTCGGTGCGGCGGCCGGATCCGTTCGTCCTCGTCATCTTCGGGGCCAGCGGCGACCTGACCGAACGGAAGCTCGTCCCGGCTGTCTACAACCTTTTCCGTGAGAAGCTCCTGCCCGAACGGTTCGCCGTCCTCGGCTACGCCCGCAGCGAGGCCGACGACGAGGCCTTCCGCGACGCCATGCGCCACGCCGTCGAGACCCACAGCCGCACCGGCGTCTGCGACGAGACCTGCTGGACCGACTTCGCGAGCCGCCTCCACTACCACCGCGGCCAGTACGACGACCCGGCCGACATCGCCGGCCTGGGCAAACGCCTGGCGGAGATCGACCCCGGCGGCGACAGACAGCCGAACGTGCTCTACTACCTCGCCACACCGCCCGAGACGTTCGTCCCGATCGTCGAGACCCTTGGCGAAGCGGGCCTGGCGAAGCGCGATGACGGCGGCGGCATGTGGACGCGGATCGTCGTCGAGAAACCCTTCGGCCGGGACCTCGAAAGCGCCCTCGACCTCGACCGCCGCCTGCGCCGCCCCTTCGCCGAGAACCAAGTCTACCGCATCGACCACTACCTCGGGAAGGAAACCGTCCAGAACCTCTTCGTTCTGCGGTTCGCGAACGCGATCTTCGAGCCGCTGTGGAACCAGAAGTACGTCGACCACGTGCAGATCACCGTAGCCGAAACGGTGGGCATGGAGGGCCGCGGCGGGTACTACGACCGGGCGGGCGCGTTGCGGGACATCGTCCAGAACCACATGATGCACCTCGTCAGCCTGGTGGCCATGGAGCCGCCCCTGACCCTGGCCGCCGATTCCATCCGCGACGAGAAGGTCAAGATCGTCCAGGCCCTCCGCCGCATCGACCCGGACCGCGCCGCGAGCGACCTGGTGCGCGGGCGGTACACGGCCGGCCACGTCAAGGGCGACGACGTGCCCGGGTACACGGACGAGAAAGGCGTCGAGCCGGACTCGCGAACCGAGACGTTCGCGGCCCTGCGGGTCTTCATCGACAACTGGCGGTGGGCCGGGGTCCCGTTCTACCTCCGCACCGGCAAACGGATGCCCGTGCGGATGACCGAGATCGGCATCCACTTCCGGCCGATCCCGCAGGTGCTTTTCAATGCCGATCCCGACCGGCCGGTCGAGCCGAACGTGCTGGCCATCCGCATCCAGCCGAACGAGGGCATCTCGATGCGTTTCCAGGTGAAGGTGCCGGGCCCGGCGATGCGGGTCGAGCCGTTCCAGATGGACTTCGGCTACGCCCGGGCTTTCAGCCGCGAGCCGCCCGAAGCCTACGAGCGGCTCATCCTGGATGCCGCCCTGGGGGACGCGACGCTCTTCACCCGCCGCGACGAGGTCGAGGCGGCGTGGCGGTTCCTCGCCCCGATTCTGGACGCCGCGGCCGCCGCCGATGCCCCGCCGCCGACGTACGAGGCCGGCACCTGGGGGCCGAAGGAGGCCGACGACCTGCTCGCCCGGGACGGGCGGCAATGGATGCTGGTGAGGCGCCCCGGCGCCGAGGGCGACTGAGAAGCCGCGGCGGCCGGATCGTGCTCTGCGGCGTCACCACGGGCTCCAAAGCGCCGACGTCGCTGCACGCGCTCTACTGGAACCACGTCACGGTACTCGGCTCGACGATGGGGTCGGACGACGGTTTCCGGGCGATGCTGGCGGCCGTCAAGGCGGCCGGGCTCGAACCCGTCGTGGACCGGACCTACCCCCTGACCGAGGCGCTCGCGGCACTCGAGCGCATGGAAAGGGGGGAGCAGTTCGGCTAGCGGGTCCTCGTCCCCGACGCCGCGTGAGCCACCCGCTTTCGCGCCGCCTGTCTGCCGCCTGCCCACCGCCCGCCGCTTGAAAGTCCCGCGGCCCCGGACGTACACTATCCGAGCTTTCAACCGGAGAGGCAGGAGGTCCGATGACACAGCCGCTGAAGGCCGTGCCGGTCACCGACCGGGTCTACTGGGTGGGCGCGGTCGATTGGGGCATTCGCGAGTTCCATGGGTACGCCACCTCGCGGGGGACGACGTACAACGCGTTCCTCGTCATGGGCGACCGCGTGACCCTCATCGACACCGTCAAGCCGCACTTCTACGACGAGATGATGAGCCGCGTCGCGTCGGTCACCGACCCCGGCGCGATCGACCTCGTCGTGTCCAACCATTCGGAGATGGACCACTCCGGCTCGTTGCCGCGCATCCTCGATGCGGTCGTCCCCTCGCGGGTGGTCGCCAGCAAGAACGGCGTCCGGGCCCTCGATGCCCACTTCGGCCTGGGCGACCGGGTGGAGGCCGTGGCCGAAGGTGACACGCTGGACCTTGGCGGGCTGACGCTTACGTTCCTCGAGACGAAGATGCTGCACTGGCCGGACTCGATGGTCTCGTACCTCGCGGAGGAGCAGGTTCTCTTCTCGCAGGACGCCTTCGGCATGCACCTGGCCACGCGCCAACTCTGGGCCGACGAGATTCCCGAGCCGGTCCGCGACGAGGAGGCCGCCAAGTACTACGCGAACATCCTGCTGCCCTTCTCGGCGCTGGTGGCGAAGAAGGTGGCCGACCTCGCGGCGGCAGACCTGCCGCTCGCCGTGCTCGCCCCGGACCACGGGCCGCTCTACCGAACCGACCATGGCCGCATCCTCGAGCAGTACGCCCGGTGGGCCGAGATGAAGCCGACGCGGAAGGCCCTCGTCGTCTACGACACGATGTGGCAAAGCGACACGACGATGGCGAAAGCCGTGGTCGAGGGCCTGGCGGCCGCCGGCTGCGACCCGGTCCGCGTCCTGCCGATGGCGGCGACGCACCGGAGCGACGTGGCCACCGAGGTGCTGGACGCCGGCGCCCTCGTGCTCGGGAGCCCGACCATCAACAACCAGCTCTTCCCCACGATGGCGGACATCCTCTGCTACCTGGAGGGACTGAAGCGAAAGCACCTGGTGGGCGCGGCCTTCGGCTCCTACGGCTGGAGCGGCGAGAGCGTGAAGCTGCTGGAGGCGGCCCTGGAGCGCCTGGGCATCGAGCGCGTCGCCGAGAGCGTCAAGATCCGGTACGTACCGGACGCCGAAGCGCTCGAGGCGTGCGCGGCCCTGGGGCAGGCCGTCGGCGAGGCCTGCGTCGCCCGGGCGGAGGCGTAGCGGCCAACACGCCGGCCACACCGCAGCCAGAACCGACTGAACCCGCATCACGAAAGGAACCCGGAGCATGAAATGGAACTGCGTTCTGTGCGGCTATGTGTATGACCCGGACGTGGGGGACCCGACCAGCAACATTCCGGCCGGGACGCCGTTCGAAGACCTGCCGCACGACTGGGTGTGCCCCGAGTGTGGTGCGGGCAAAGAGGACTTTGAGGCGGTCCCGTAGCGACCCGATGCGAAGGCCGGCCCGCCGGTGAGGCCCGACATGCCCCGGAAGCGCAACAAGGGCGCCCTCGCGAAGAGCTTCGCGGACCTGGAGTTCTTGCCGCGCGGCAAATCGGAGTGGGACTGCACGCTCTCGGCGCTGGCCTACGGGTTGCGCATGGAAATGCCCGGGGCAGAGCCCGACCTGGGGGCGTGGGCGACGCGGCACAGGGTGGAGGCGAGCGCCCGGTGCGAGGCCCTGGGCCCGCACGCGATGGCCCTGTGGCACGGAACGAGCCGGGAGCGGGCGGAGAAGATCCAGGAGCACGGCCTCTTCAACAAGCGGGGGCTGTGGACCGCCCGCCACCCGCGCGAGCCGCACGGCTTCTGCCGCATGCGCTCCGAGCGGCTCGGCACCAAAGCGGCGATCCTCTGCCTGCTGCTGGATAGCCGAACGGTAGTCGCGGTCCGCGACTACGAGGTCGAGGCGAACGGCAACGTGATCCGTTTCCAGCACGGCCTGCCGCCGGACGTCGTCGACTACGTCCTCGTGCGCGAACGCATCGGCTACACCGGCGTGGGCCGCGCCAGCCGCCGGCCGCCCTGGCCGGGCGGGACGTTCAGGCGGTCGGGCGGCAACTGGGTACCGGTGCAGCAAATCCCGGTCCGGTGGTCGGATGCGGCCTCGTTCTCGACGCTGGACGAGTACGTGGCCCTCTGTCTCGGCCGGCTGGTCGCGGAGCTCGGGGCGGTGGCGCCGCTGGAGGCCCTTTCGGTACTGCGTGCCTTGGTGGAGCCGGCAGACGCCCTGACGCACGAGGCCATCCTGGCGGCCCTGGAAGCCAGAGCGCCGCGTCGCATTCCGGACGGGCGAGTAGGAGCGGTTCGCCCCGGCCCGGGACGCTGCCGAAGCATGAGTGCCTTGAAGCTTGACGGGCGGCGGGGCCGGGCGCATAATGCCGCGTCTGGCACCGGGCCGCGCCCGCCGGCGGCGCCGCCCGACACGTGGTGAGCGTAGCTCAGTCGGATAGAGCACCAGGTTGTGGTCCTGGGGGTCGGGGGTTCGAATCCCCTCGCTCACCCCACCTCTTCCTTTGCCTGCACGTCGGCCGGTCGGACCTGGACGATGGCGGTCTCGGCCCGCCAGTTCGCGCAGCACGGGCTGCACGGCTTGCCCCCCTCGGTCAGAAAGACCTCGCGGACGCGCACCAGGTGCGCCTGGTCGCACCACCGGCGGAAGTCGCGGACGGTGCAGAGATGGACGTTGGGCGTCGCGTACCACGGGTACGGCAAGGCGCCGGTGCGGGGCATCCGCCCGGTGACCAACAGCCCCAGTCGCACCCGCCAGTGACCGAAGTTGGGGAAGCTGATGATGCCGGTGCGGCCGACGCGGAGCATCTCGGCGAGGACGGCGGGCGGGTCGAGCGTCTGCTGGAGCGTCTGGCTGAGGATGACGCAGTCGAACTCGCCGTCGCGGTAAAAGCTCATCCCCTCGAGCATGTCGCCGTGGTAGACCGCGATGCCGCGCGACGCGCACGCCAGAACCGCCTGCTCGTCGATGTCGATGCCGCGCCCCATACAGCCCTTCCGGTCCCGCAGGTCGGCCAGGAGCCGCCCATCGCCACAACCGACGTCGAGCACCTTCGCACCCTCGGGGACGAGGGAGACGATGAGGTCGGCATCAAGGCGCGGCGGGCGAGGCGTGTCGACGCGGGCATCGGTCACCAGCGGTCCCCCCGGGTCGGCGCCCGCGGTCGTAGCGCGCGCTCGGCCTTCAGCGCGTTGGCGAGGAAGTCCCCGACGAGCCCTTCCAGCGACGGACACGGCAGGAGAAACGCGTCGTGGCCGTAGGCGCTCGGAATCTCCATGAACGTCGTGGGCACCCCGGTCGCCTTCAGGGCCCGGACGATCTCCTTGGCCTGGTAGGTGGGGAAGAGCCAGTCGCTGGAGAAGCTGACGACGAGCATGGCGGCGCGGACGCGGCCAAGAGCTTCGACCAGCGACCCGTACGGCTCGGCCAGGTCGAAGTAGTCCATGGCCTTGGTAATGTAGAGGTAGGAGTTGGCGTCGAACCGGCGGACAAAGCGGTCGCCCTGATGGCGGAGGTAGCTCTCGACCTCGAACTGGGTGGCGAAGTCATAGGAGAGCTCGCAGCTGTCCTTGTGCCGGCGGCCGAACTTGGCGTGCATCTGCTCGTCGGAAAGGTACGTGATGTGGCCGACCATGCGGGCAACCGCCAGACCCGCCTCCGGCCCGGGACCGCCGTAGTAGTCCCCGCCGCGCCACGCCGGGTCGGCCATGACGGCCTGGCGGCCGACCTCGTTGAAGGCGATGCCCTGGGCGCTGAGCCGCGCGGTCGTGGCGATGGCAAGGCCGGCGGCCACGCGATCCGGGTAGCGGACGACCCAGTCGAGCACCTGCATGCCGCCCATCGACCCGCCGATGACGCCGAGAAGCCGGTCGATGCCGAGGCGGTCCAGAAGCCGGGCCTGGGCCCGGACCATGTCGCCGATCGTAACGACCGGAAACGCGAGGCCCCAGGGGCGGCCGGTCGCGGGGTTGGTCGAGGACGGCCCCGTGGTGCCCCGGCAACCCCCAAGCACGTTCGAGCAGATGACGAAGACCCGGTCGGTGTCGAGGGGTTTGCCGGGGCCGATCAGAAGGTCCCACCAGCCGGGCTTGGGGTCGTCGATGGCGTGACGGCCGGCGGCGTGGGCGTCGCCCGAGAGGGCATGGACGACGAGCACGGCGTTGTCGCGGGCCGGGCTCAGCGTCCCGTAGGTCTCGTACGCGACCGTCACGGGCGCGAGCGGCGCCCCGCACTCCAGGGTGAGCGGGTCATCCGGTGCGGCCACGTCCAGCGTATGCGTCTCGACGAGGCCGACGCTCCCGGCGGTATCGATATCGGCGGCCATGGGCCCTCCTTCACGTCCCGGCCAGGGCCTGGTCGAGGTCGGCGATGATGTCGTCGACGGTCTCGAGGCCGATCGAGAGGCGGATGAAGTCCGGGGTGACGCCGGCGGCGGCCTGCTCCTCATCAGTGAGCTGCTGGTGCGTCGTGGACGCGGGGTGAATGGCCAGCGTCCGGGCGTCGCCGATGTTCGCCAGGTGATGGACCAGGCGGAGGCCCTCGATGAAGCGGCGACCGGCCTCGCGTCCGCCCTTGACGCCGAAGCCGACCAGGCCGCTCGCCCCGTCGGGCAGGTAGCGCCGGGCCTCGGCGTGCGTGGGATGCGTCTCCAGGCCGGGATACAGGACCCACCCGACGCGCGGGTGGTTGGCCAGGAACCGGGCGACCGCCAGTGCGTTCTCGCTGTGCCGCGCCATCCTGAGCGGCAGCGTCTCGATGCCCTGGAGGATGAGGAACGCGTTGAAGGGGCTGAGGCACGCCCCCAAGTCGCGGAGGAGACGGGCCCGGACACGGACGGCGAATGCCGCGTCGCCGAACCGTTCCAGAAAGCTCACGCCATGGTACGCGGGGTCGGGCTCGCAGAGGTCCGGGAACCGGCCGCTCGCCCAGTCGAACCGGCCGCCGTCAACCAGCACGCCGCCGATGCTCGTCCCGTGGCCACCCAAGTACTTCGTCAGGCTGTGGACGACGAGGTCCGCGCCGTGTTCGAGGGGGCGGCACAGGACCGGGCTGGCCACGGTGTTGTCGACCACGATGGGGACGCCGGCGGCGTGGGCCGCGTCGGCGACGCCTGCCAGGTCGGGCACCGTCAGCTTCGGGTTGCCGATCGTCTCGACGAGGACCGCCCGGGACCGGTCGGAGAGCGCGGCCGCGACGGCCTCGCCAGTCGGCTCGGCGATGACAGTGCGGATCCCCATGCGGGGCAGCGTCTGGGCGAGAAGGGTCACCGTCCCGCCGTAGAGGTGTGGCGAGGCGACGACCTCGTCCCCCTCGCGGGCGAGCGTCAGGAGCGTCGCGGAGATGGCGGCCATGCCGCTCGCGAAGGCCAGGCCCGCGACGCCGCCCTCCAACGAGGCCACACGCCGCTCCAGCACGTCGGTCGTCGGGTTGCTGATGCGCGTGTAGATGTGCCCCTCGGTCTCCAGGGCGAACAGGGCGGCCGCGTGGTCGGTGTCGCGGAACGGGTAGCTGGCCGTCTGGTGGATGGGCACGGCACAGGCCTCGCCCGGGGGCGGGTCGTAGCCGGCGTGCAGGGCACGCGTCGCGAAACCGTTAAAGGCAGAATCGACCATGGGGTCCTCCCGTCTGGGGCGACCCGTCGGGCACGAAAAGGGCCTCGCCCAGATAAGGCGAGGCCGGCGAGGACGTCTGCGCGGGCGTCGCTTATCTGTCCCCCGAAGGGGCGGGAGTTAGCACCAGCGTCCCGACCGGGACCGGTTGCTGTGGCGTCGCAGGGCCCTTCCCTCAGCCACTCTCGATAAGGTCGCCATATTCGGTTGTCCGGCTCAACTATAGGCGGCGGACCGGCGGGGGTCAAGGCAGGGGGCGAACAAAGAGGCGGGCCGGCCGCGCCCGGCCCTCGGCGTCAGGTGCGGAGCGACGGGGGCTTGGGCTTCGGCTCGGAGCCCGGTTTCGGCGAGCTACGGACTTCGTCGCGGAGTTTTTCGACCTCCTCGCGAAGGGCCGCCACTTCGTCGCGGAGTTCCGCGTGCCGTTCGGCGGCCGCGGTCACGGCCGCCAGACCGCTCAGGGCCGCCAAGCCCACGAGGATGGCCGCCACCGTGCCCGTACCGATGAATTCGAGGGGCAGCGGCACCAAGGCCAACGCCAGCAGGAGCAGCCCGACGACGGCCCACAGGGCCACATGACGGGGGCGCAGCAGGCTCCGGCGCGTGGCGGCTCCCGCCACGACGACCATCACCACCGCGACGATGGTGAGCACGATGCGGCCGACGATGGACATGCGGCTTCCTCTCCCCCGCCCCGGGTTCGCGCCGGGACACGGGCTCATGATACCATACCCGCCCGTCCAGGCAAGGCTGAGTCACCCAGCGCCGTGCGCGGCCGAGGCTCAGTCGCCCGCCGGCCGCCGGGCCAGAACGAGGACTTCGTCGGTCCGCCGGGCAAGGAGTTCGACCCAGCCAAGGAGCCCCGGGACCAGACGCGACCTCGCCAGCCACCGGTGGACCCCGCGCCCCGTTTCATCGGCCGCCTGGGCGAAACTGTGCCGCAGAAAACCGGGCCGGCTGCGCGACCGAACGTGTACGACCTCAAGGCCCGCTTTCTCAATGTGCCGCGCCAGCGTCTCGGTCGTGAAGTGCGTGAGGTGGCGCGGGAGGTCGTAGCCGAACCAGGCGGACCCGAACCAGCGGGCCGCCAGGGCATCGATCCGCGGGCCGCCCGCGAGCATCCAGCCCCCCGGGCGTAAGAGGTCGCGCACGGCGCGCAGCGTCGCCAGCGGACTCGGTACGTGCTCCAGGGCATGCCACAGGGTGACGGCATCGTACGAGGCCGGCGACAGATCGGCCCCGGGGAGCGTGCTTTCGTGGACGGTGAGGCCGGCCTCGCGGGCGACGCGGGCGGCCTCGGGCGACAGGTCCATGCCCTCGGCGTCCCAGCCAGCGACCCGCATCCGGGCCACGAACGCCCCCGCGCCGCAGCCGAAGTCCAGGAGCCGCCCTTGGCCGGCATACGGCGGGTAGGCCATCCCGCGACGCGAGCGGAGCGCCAGCCGCGCGGGCACCCCCAGCAACGCCCGGACCGGCGCGGGCGCCCGGCCGTCCAGCGGATACCCGAGCCGGTTCGTCAGCGCCCAGCGGAGCAGGCCGCGCGGAGGCTTCGGCGGCTTGCGGGCGGCGGCCACGTGCGGATCATAGCCCGGCGGATAGACCCGGGCGAGGCTCTCAGGGGTCGGACGCGGATTCGTCCGCGCGAGGCCGCACCCCCGGCAGCGGACGACAGTGAACGTTCCCGGCAGACCGCACAGGCGGTCGGCTCCCGTGAGCAGCACGTCGGCCACGTCGCTGCCGCAGTAGTCGCAGACGACCGGTTCGAGGTCCAACGGCGCCGGGTCAGGCACGGGAGCCCTCCTCGCGTCGCGCGGCCGCATCCGAGGGGTCGCGGCTTGGGCAGTTGACCGGGCGGCCACCAGGCGGCCATAATGTCGCCATGGCCATGAGCGAGAATGCGCGGTTCATCCAGCGGGTCGAGGACACGGTTCTCCTGGCATCCGCGGTGCTGCTGGCCACCTGGGCCTTCACCAGCCGGTCCGAGGCGTGGCTGCCTGTCCTGGCGGTCGCGATCGCGGCGTGCCTGGTGATCCTCATCCGCCGCCTTCGGGGCTGGATTCGGGCGACGCGGGAACCGCCGGAGGGGTGATAGCGGCCTCGTCCGTCTCGGGCAGCGGCTTGCCCATGATCGCCTCGCACTCGGTCCAAACGGCCGCCTCCTTCATGGCCTTCTCTAGAGGCGTGGGCAGGGCTTCGTCGCCCTCGGCTGCCGCGTCCGCGGTGGCCTCTTCCTGCGAGGTGGGCAGCATCCGGAGGTCCGGCGGCAAGCCTTCCAGGTCTGGCACGTGGTTCTTCAGGTACGCGAGGTCCGCGAGTTGCTTCAGCTTGCGCAACCGCTCGGGCTTCAGTGCCGCGCACCGCGTTCCGGACCGTTCGGAGCTGACGTCGACCCGCCACAGACCGCCGTCCGCCAGGTGGACGATGCGGAGCGTCCCGTCCTCGCGGGTCACCCAGGCGGTGGACATTTCGGTCTCTTTTCCACCGGGCAGGCGGGCCAGGACGCGGGCCTCGCCCCCCTCCACGGGCCTCTCGACGACCTCGAGCCACTCCTCGGACGGGCGGCGGCGATAGACGAGGCTGGTGCCGCCCGCCTCCAGCGTCGGGCCAGGGGCATAGGCCTCTTCAAAGCGCGGCACGGGCGGGGCCACGCCGGTCGGGTCCAGGGCATAGACGGTGGTGGTGCCCCCGCCCGGCGCGCCCCGGCGGAGGAAGGCGAACAGGCGGCCGCCATCGGCCGAGGCGACGAGGTCGACGGCCACGCTGGTGTCTCCCGTCCACTCGGCAAGCTGGACCGGGTCGCGGTGCGGCCCGGTGCCGGCAGGCGGCTCCGTGCCGTTCGCTTCCGCGGCAAGGCGGACCCCGTAGACGCGAATCGTGCGCGGGTCAGCCGGGGCGGGTGCCTCGCCCCCTCCGCCGTCGTCCGGGGCCGCCTCACCCGTGTCCTCGCCGTCCTCCTCGGCATCGTGGTAAACCGGAAGCGCGACGAACGCCCGGGCAAGGCCGGGCTGGGAGGGCATCGCCACGAAGCCTTCCGACATGGGCGGGGTCGTGTCGCTGCACGCCCGGATATCCGTCAGAACCCACTGCCCTTCCATGTCTTCCTGCCGGCCGGGGATCAGGCGGACCCAGAGGAGCAGGCCCTGCCCCTCGTCGGTGGGCACGAGCCACGGGTGCATCCCCCCCGGCAGGGCCGACGTCACGGGCAGGCGCACCCCGCCCCTTGTGCCGACGGCCTCGAGCCAGTGCCGCCCCTCCCCCCAGACGCTCCACACCAACATGCTTTCCCTCGGCGGGGCCACACAGGAGGCGGTGGCGCTCTCGGGCGGCGTCAGGACACGGAGCGCCGGCGTTTCCAGGTCAATCACGTACAGGCGGGAACTCTCGTCGACCTTGGGCGTGGCGGCCGTCTCGAGGGAAACCCAGGCCGCCGATCCGTCGGGAGCAAGGGCCATCCGAACCGGCACGCAGCCGGTGGCGAGTACCAGAACGCCGGCCAACCCGAACGCCAGAACCGCGCGCGCATCTCGCATCACGCCCCCTTTCGTGGCGGCCCGGCCCTGTTTCCGCGGCGCCGGGGTCACGTTGATTATAGCGGAAGGCGGACCGCCGCGTCACGCCTTGGCTTGACCGGTCGAGGCGGCTCGGGTATCCTGACGCCCCCGCCAAGATGCCGCGCGGAGAGGTGCCAGAGCGGCCGATTGGGCTCGGTTGGAAACCGAGTGTGCCCGTAAGGGTACCCCGGGTTCGAATCCCGGCCTCTCCGCCATGCTTCCGTCCTCCTGTAGACCCGCCGCGCGGGAGAGGGTTCGTCCTGAGTGCGGACCGTCGTGGGGAAAATGCCCGAAGCGCCAGGGGCGCCTACAGCCGGTAGTCGCCCCGTAGGCCCTTGACGATAATCGGGGCGAAGATGACCAGGACGACGCTCAGCAGGACGAGCATCATGGGGACAAGCATCTTGACGGTGGCCTCGCCGGCGCGGCGTTCGGCCTTCATCGAGCGCCGCATGCGCAGCAGGTTGGCCTGAAGCTTCAGGACAGTGGCCAAGGGCGTGCCGAGCTGCTCGGCCTGGATCACGGCCGAGATGATCGAATCGAGGCTGTCGACGTCGAGGCGCTCGCCGAGGTGGACGAGGGCGTCCTGGCGGCTGCGGCCGAAGTCGATCTCGCGGACGACGACGGAGAGCTCCTCGTTAAGAGGGTCTTCGGGGTCGTCCTTGATGACGGCCGAGGCGGCCTCGTAGAAGGTCGCGCCGGCGTCCATGGCCATGGCCACGAGGTCGAGCGTGTAGGGGAGGCGCTTGCTGATGGCCCGGAGGCGCGCCAGGGCCCGCTCCCGCAGGAGCAGGTACGTGACGAAGAAGCCGACGACGAACCCGGCCCCCACGTAGACGCTGCCCCAGACGAGGCTGAGCGTCCCGTGGACGAGGAAACCGCCGAGAACGGCCCCGGTGCCGGCGATCAGGCCCCACACCATGCACACGGTCACGAACTCGTCGGCTGTGTACTGGTTGGGGTTGCCGAGGCCCTGCAGCAACCGCGTGATGTGGTCGCGGAACCCGGGGATGTTCAGCCGTCGCGCGATGGCATGGAGCGGCCCCACCACCGGAAGCAGGACCGGGTAATCGAAGAGCGTGGCCCGGTCGACGTTGTCGACGCGGACGGCGAATTCCGGCCGATAGTCGGTCTCGGTGTCCGGGGCGCGGATGAAGGTCAGGACGGCCAGGAACACGGCGGCCATCGTCGCCAGGTTGATCAGCAGCACGAGGATAAGGGTCACGGTCCGGGCCTCCGTGGGTCAGATTTCGAACGTCGCGATCTTGCGCATCCAGAGGTAGCCGAGGATGAGGAGCGTGGCGGCGATGCCCAACAGGAGCATGCCCCACTGCTCGTGGAAGAGGACCTCGATGAACTCCGGCTCGATCATCCAGAAGATGAGGACGATGACGATGGGCAGGACGCACATGAAGATGGCGCTCATGCGGTTCTGGGCGGTCATGGCCCGGACCTTCTCTTCCAGGCGCACGATCTCGCGGAGCGATTCGCCGAGGCGGTCGAGCGTGTCGGGCAGGTTCCCGCCGCGCGACCGCGCCGTCTCCAGGGCCGCGAACATGAGCTTGTAGTGGTGGAGCTTGATGCGGGCCGACGCCCGACGCAGGACCTCGTCGACGCTGGTGCCGTGCTCGAACTCGCGGAGCATGAGCCCGAACTCCTGGCTGATGGGCGGCTCGGCGTTGGACTCGATGAGCTTCATGGACTGGACGAGGTTCAGGCCCGCCCGCATGCCGTTGGCGAGCGTCACGAGGCCGTCGATCAGCTGCTCGTTCAGCCGGGCCTGGCGCCGCTTCTGGAGGACGAAGAGGACGAGGCGCGGCACGAAGTAGCCGGCCGCGATGCCCGTCAGCGCGGCGATGGCGATCCCGGTGCCGGCGGCATTGGCATAGATGCCGGCCATGGCGCCGAGCAGCCCGCCCACGGCGGCGGCCGTGGCCATCAGGTACGTGAGCTGGCGCGGCGTGACATCGAAGAGGAAGAGCTCGCTGAGCGCCTCGTGGGACGCTTTCTCCTGCTTGGCGATGAGTTCGCCGCCCGGTACACGGAGGCTGATGACGATCCCGAAGACGCCGACCGCCATGAAGGCGGTGGCCAGCAGACGCAGGAGGCCGGTGGCTTGGGCGAGAATGACGAGGTCCATGGGATTCCTACATGAAGGCGTCGACCGTGAGCAGGCCCTTGCCGAGAAGTTCCTTGGCGAAGATCGGGAGGTAGCCGGTGTGGATCAGTTCGCCGCGCTTCCGCTGACCCTTGGTGAAGATCGGCCGGACGAAGATGTCTTCGACGACCACGGTACCCTCGTCGCGGTCGAGGCCGGCCACCTCGCTGATGGCGACGACCTGGCGTGTACCGTCGGCGAAGCGGGTAAGGTGGCAGACAACGTCGATGGCGGTGACGACCTGTTCGCGGATGGCGCGGACGGGCATGTCGACCGCCTCCAGAACCAGGCCCTCGAGACGTTTCATGGCGTCCTCGGGGCTGTTGGCGTGGATCGTGGTGAGGGAGCCGTCGTGGCCGGTGTTCATGGCCTGGAGCATGTCCAGGGCCTCGCCGCCGCGCACCTCGCCGACGATGATGCGGTCGGGCCGCTGGCGGAGGGCGTTCTGGACCAGGTTGCGGATGGTGTACTGGCCCTTGCCCTCGACGTTGGCTTGGCGGGTCTCGACGCGGACGACGTGCTCCTGGAACATCTGGAGTTCGGCCGAGTCCTCGATGGTGATGATGCGCTCGTGGTACGGAATATAGGCCGAGAGGACGTTCAGGAGCGTCGTCTTCCCGGAGGCCGTGCCGCCCGCGACGAGGATGTTCTTGCGGCCGAGGACGCAGGCCCGCAGGAAGTTGGCCGCCCACGGCGTGATGGTGCCGAAGCCGATGAGGTCGTCGATCGTGAACGGGACCTCGGAGAACTTGCGGATGGTCAGGACGGGCCCGACGAGGCTCAAGGGGGCGATGGTGGCGTTAACACGGCTGCCGTCGGGCAGGCGGGCATCGACGATCGGGCTGGACCGGTCGATGCGCCGGCCGATGGGCGTGACGATCCGCTCGATGATCGTGTGGACGACCTCTTCGGAGAAGAACGAGCGGCCCGTATTCCGGATGACGCCGCCCTCCTCGATGTAGATCTTGTTCGGCCCGACGACCATGACCTCGGTGACGTTCGGCATGTCCAGCAGGTCCTGGATCGGGCCGAGGCCGACGACGATGTCGAGGATGTCCTTCATCAGGTACCGGCGCACGGTGTAGACCCAGAGCGACTCGGTCACCTGGGGCGTTTCGCGGTCGAAAGCCTCGGAGAACTTCTCCTCGACCGTCTCCAAGTCGGCCTTGACGTTGTCGGCGCCGAATTTCAGGCGGAGGTCGCCGATGAGCAGGTCGCGGAGGCGGGCCAGGCTGGCCTCGTACTGCGGATCGAGAACGGCGTCGCCGGGCTTCAGGATAGGTTCACGCATCTTGCTGCCGGCGCGGTGGGAGATCTCGGTGACGACGTCGCGCTTGAACTGCTGCTCCACGAGGAACCAGCCGGTCTCGTCGTCCACCTGGTTGACGGCCTCGTTCAGGATCTCGCCGAGATGGGCCTTGATGTGGGCGACGTAGCGCGGGTCGTCGGGCGTATCGATGTCCATCGTCCGGAGGTTCAGCCGCCGCAGCAATTCGGCGTGGACCTCCTTCTCGATCTCCATGGCCTTCGCGAGCGGCGTCTTCTCGCGGCGAATCTTGATGGTCTCGGCCGGCTTGAGCCCGGCGACCTCCTCCTGGAGGTAGAGCGACCACTCGCCGATGTGGATTTCCTGGCCCGGCGCGACGGGCACCTGTTCGCCGACGCCCACAAGCTGTTCACCGACCATGGTGCCGTTCAGACCGACGTTCTCAATGAGGATCTGCCCGTCGGCACGCAGCAACCGGGCATGCTCCCGTGAGACGAACGGGCTGGGCAACTCCAGGTCGTTGGCGGGGTCGCGGCCGATACGGATCAGGTCGCCCTCGAAGGACACTTCCTGCCGCACGTCGCTGAGTTGGCTGTAGGCGATGACATTCATGGCGTGTCGGGGGCCTTTAGTCGAGCGGCCACTCGGGGCCGGTGCTCCGCCCCTGAATCAGGCGCAGGACGGCCGGGTTGATCTCGGGCTCGCGTGCGGCCACTTCGGGCCGGGCCGTCAGGGTGATGGTGAACCGCTTGTCGACCATCTTCTCCTTGATCTCGAGAAGCTGGGCGACCTGACCGCTGGTGATCTCGATGCCGATCTTGTCGAGGGACCCGGCGCGGCGTCCCTCGGGAGCCTTGGTGCGCCCGTCGATGGTGCCGACCTTGACGGACTCGAAGATGGGGAAGGGACGGATGTTCTCGACCTTCGGGTCCGGGTTGACGTCGAAGCTGCCGTAGACGGTCACGAAGTCGCCGACCTGGAGCTGGAGGCCGGGGCTGAGATCCTTCATGACCGGGACGTCGATCAGTTCGTGGCCCGGCTTGACCCGGTAATTGACGGCCTCCTGGTTCTGCTGGGACCATTCGCCGCCCATCAGGACCTCGCCCTCGTTGAATTTGCGGGGCGCCCGCTTGCCGAGGATGCTCTGGACGGTGTCGGCCTCAACGGCTTGGGCGAAGGCCTCCTTGTACCGCTCGTAGACCGGAAGGACTTTGAGGTCCGACTCGACGATCTGGTCGCCGGCGTTGACGTCTTTGGCAAATTGGAGGACGCGCTTGACCGTCCGGGCGTACTTCGCCTCCAGGCTGCCGATGTAGAGGTTGACGAGGATGGCAGCCACGACGGCGCAGCCGATGGCCGCCACCAGCACGCCCATGCTCGGAATGAAGCTCTGTTTCCGCGACCGTGCCATACGGTCTCCTTGTTCAGGGGTCTGCCGGATTAATACCGCGAGTCGTAGAGGGCGACCAGGGTTTCTTTGCCGGAGGCGCGCTCGAGGGCATAAACGACCCGCACGTCCGACCCCCGCCGCATCTCCAGCAACCAGCCGCGGTCTGAGCCGGCCTCCTTCGGGCCGGTAATCTGCCAGCCCTGGCCGTGGGTGTACGCGTCGTAAAACCGCTCCAGGGCCGACTGGACGTCGCCGGGCACGCGACACAGGACCATCTGGACGGCGTCGGTGGCGGGGTGGTCGAAGACGGCCAGCACCTCGACCCCGTCCGGGATCAGGGCCTCGTCCACCGCCCCCCGGGGGTAGTCGGACCGCACGCCGAGAGCCTCGGCCAGGAACCGCCGCCGCCCCTCGGGCGTCTGGTTGTCGGGATGGTCGTACTCGGCCTCGGTCTCGGCCTCCGTAGCCGCCATCAGGAGGCCGGCCATGAGGCGGCGCAGGCGGTCCTGGGCCTCATCGGGCGAGAGGGCGTCCGCCGGGTCGGGCAGGTCGCCCGCGCCGATGGCCGACTCGGCCCGGTCGAGGAAGTGCCCGTCAGGCCCTTCGTCCAGTCCCCCGCCGCGCAATAGCGACCCCAGGCCCATCGCCAGCAGGACGATGGCCAGCAGGAACACCAGCGCGGCCGCGCCCAGCCAGAGGGGCGAGCGGGAGTCGCGTTTGCGGGTCTGGCCGGCGGGCTGCGGGGCGGCGTCGGGGCCGGGGGTCTCAGCCGTCACGTCTACAGGTCTCCGTGTTCATCGTCGCCACGGTCCTCTGGCGTGGAGTGGAACCAGCGCCGAAGGACGTCCTCGCGGACGTGCTGGAAGTGTTCGGCCACGTCCTCCTCGAGGTTCTCGCGGACCGCGTCGTAGATGACGCGCAGGGGGCCGCTCCGCGCGATCTCCCAGGCGTCCAGGTGGCCGAAGTGCCAGGGGCTGGAGTCGCGGAAGTGGTCGGCCCGGGCGGTCCGCCCGAGGAAGTCGAACATCTCCGTCCGCTCGAAGCTGCTGCTCTGGACGGTCTCGTGCCGGCCGGGCAGGTTGCCCCAGATGCGGTGCCAGTAGTCGCGGGCCAGGTCGTTCGAGACCTGCTGCAGCGTCTCGGGCTCGACCTCGGGGCGCAGGCGCGCCAGTTCCTCGCCGGTGCCGCGCGGCCGATGGCCCTCGTTAGCCCCCTCGTCGGGGGCCCAACCCAGCCCGAGGTCCAGGCCCGTCCAGTGGCCGCGCCCGGCACTGTGCCAGATGACGTGGCGGGCCTTGACGAGGGCCTCGCGCTTGGTCATCATGGCCGTGGCCATGTAGATGGTCAACCCCGTGCAGAAGAAGAGGATCGGCAGCGTTAGGATGTACTCGGCCAGCGCGTTGCCGCGCCGCCGCACGCGCGGAAGGGCCATCAGTGGGTCACCTCCCTCACGAACGGGTCCTGGTACGCCTCGATGACCTGCCGGACGTACTCGATGCGCTCGGCGGTCAGCTGGTCGCCCGCGTCGCCGGCGTCGGCCGGCAGGTTCGGCTCCAGCAGCCCGAGCAATGACCGCCACCGGTCCTGTTTCACCAGCTTCACCTTCCAGTGCTGGGTGAACATGTCGTGGCTCCACCGGTTGTAGACGCGCGCCTGGGCATAGCCGACGAGCTGCTCGGTCGGGTTCGGGTTCTTGAACAGGGCCGCAAAGTCCTTGATCTCATTCGGCCGGTACGCAAACCCGTTGAAGGTGAACGTACTGGCGATGTTCCGGTCGGTCCAGTAGCCGTCCTGCGGCCGCAGCAGCACGGGCTTCAGGGGCGGCGTCTCGCCGGCCGCCGGCAGGTAGTCGCGGTGCAGGTGGTGGTCGGTCTCCTTCTCGACACCGTTGAACCGCCAAAAATCCACGTGGTAGTACCGCTGCTTCTCCTCCTGGGTATAGGGCCACTTCGAGCCATCCGGCCGCATCGGCGCGTGCGGGGCATAGATGCCCAGCTCCGGGTAGTGGGCCGTCCACCGCTCCTGGACGCGGTACCAGACGCTGTGGCGCGCGTCGGCGCCCTCGTAGGCCTCGGTCGCCCGCGTGTAGTTGCTCAGGTTCGGCCGGCTCATGCTGCCGTAGTACCGGTTGCTCGGGTACGGTTTCGACTGGTGCCGCAGGTCCATGCTCGAGAAGAACGCCGACGTGGGGAACTCGTAGCGGCAATCAAAGCTCATCCGCTCCCACCACGCCCGCAGGACCTGCTCGTCCGAGAGGCTCTTGGCCTTGTCGTAGACCATCTCCCAGTCCTCAAGCGTCACCTCGTCGTCGGTGTCGCCGAAGAGCATGCGGAACTTGCGGTCCGAGACCACCGTAAAGAGGACCGAGAACCGCGACAGGTCCATCAGACCCATCGGGCGGACCCGGATGAGCGGTTCCCGATAGTACTCGAACGGACCGAGGGTCCGGCCCCAGCCGTGATAGCTGTAGGCCCGGTAGTACATGACGTGGGCGAAACCGCCGATCGTCTTCTTGTCCCGCGGGGGCGGGAGGCGGCCCCAGCGCATCGGGTTCTCGAAGTCCGCGAACTCGGTCTCGTGCACCGGCAACTCGTGCCAGAACGGCACCACGAACCCGAACATCGCGTGGTTCTTGTCGGCCACGTCGATGGCCTCGCGGAGGGCGGCGCGCGGCGTGACCTCGATCATCACCCGCGAGAAGCCCTCCATCAGCTTGCAGCACTCCCACAGGACGCCATCGTCGTACGAGCAGTACTCCGGCATCGGGATGGCTTCGACGACGTCCAGGAACTGGTGGATGATCTCCTGTTCGCTCCGGGCGTTGCCGACCGCCAGCCAGTCCTTGGTCCGGTCATCCAGGGGGATGTCGCGGCCGGCGTTGGACGAGCCGAGGTGCGTGACAAGGTCGTCGATGCACTCGACGGCCACCGGGGCCACCGTCTCGAGCGAGTCGAGCATCAGGATCATCGACATCAACTGCGTCTCGATGACGTTGGCCATCGACGCGATGTTCATGCCGCGCGCGAACCACGCCGCCCCCGACGCCGTCACCGAGTCGGCCGCCGACTGGACCGTGACTTTGCGGTTGATGAGCTGGCCGGTGTTGATGACCAGGAACACCATGGCCGCCAGCAGCAGGAAGAACAGGACCATGACAATGATGGCCTGACCGCCCTGGTCGCCGTGAAGGCGGCAAAGGAGCGCCGGTCGGCGCGGGGTACGCCCGGTTGGCATATGCGATGGCATGGCGGGCCTCCGGCGGCGCACGGCGCGTCGCCTAGCTGGTACTGGCCTCCTCTTCCTGCCGGCGCTGGACTTCCTGGATATAGCCCTCGACTTCCGGCGTGGGCTTCTGCTCTTTGGCAAGGTTCAGGAAGGCCATCGCCTTCTGAAGCTCGCCCTGCTCCAGGTAATAGCGCCCCTTGACCAGGTACCGCCGGTAGTCGGTGTCGACCACCAGGTCCCGGACCTCCTGGGTATCCCAGATCTGCTGGGCGGCCTTGAACTCGCGCAGGGCCTCGACGAACGACGACTGGCTGTAGAGCGTCTTGGCGGTATCGAGGTGCAGGTAGTACTCGCGGCGCTGGTCGATCTGCGTCTCCAAAGTCGCCAGCTCCGGCGCGTCCTTGACGCCGCGCGCCTTCCCGATGGCCAGCTCAGCCGCGCTCCACTCCTTGGCGTCGATGGCCTCGCGGGCCTGGTCGACGTACATGTTGTACTGGGCCTTGTCGCGCTCGGCCTCGACGCGGGCACGGTCCGGGTGCGAGGCGTCCATGAGCTTCAGGGCCTGCTCGTAGCTCGGGACGGCTTCGGCCCAGGCCTGGGCGGCCATCTTCTCGTCGCCCGCCTTGATGTAGCCTTCGATCTGCTGGGCCACGTTCTGCTGGCGCATCCAGTTCAGGGCGTCCGGGTCCTGCGGGTTGATCTGCAGGACCTTCGTGTAGATCGCCTGGATGGCCTCGGTCATGCCGGGCGCGGCCGCGATGATGTCCTTGGCCTGGGCCTTGAGTTCCATGACGCGGGCCCGGTCGAGCTTCTCGCGGGCGGTCTTGGACGTCCGGATGGCCAGGGCCTTCTCGTAGTACTCGCGGGCGTCACTCCAGCGTTCGTCGGCCAGGGCCTGCTCCGCCTGAGCGTAGTACTCGCGGAACGCCTTCTCGTTCTTGACCTGCTCGATCAGGTCGGTCACCTCGGGCGTCTCGCGGATCTGGCGGGCCTCCTGGAAGGCCGTCATCGCGGGTTCGAGGGCCCCCTGGTCGAGGGCCGACTTGCCCCGCGTGACCCACGTGCGGTACTCGCCCATGACGATGCGGTCGTCGAGCTGGCCGATCCAGGACGACGGGTCGATGTCGGGCCGCCCGGGCAGGCTGTTTCCGAAGCGGGCCACGAGCTCGCGCAGCAGGGCGATGGCCTCTTCGTAGTTGCGCGACTCCTCGGCCTCCTTGGCCCGGGCCACGCGGTCCTGGACCTCGCGGTGCGACTGGAGCTTGGTCCGGAAGTCCCGGCGCCAGTCGGACTTGGCCCCGGCCTCGGTGGCCTGCTGATGGGCCCGCTCGGCCTCCGACCATGCCTTCTCCGCCAGCGCCGCCTCGGCCTTGGCCTGGTAATAGCGCTGGGCGGCCCGGTCACGCGCCCATTCGAGTTCGGCGAACTCGCGGACGATGTCGCCGTAGGCGTCGGCGGCGTCGGCCCAGTTCTTCGCGTCGTACGCGTCGTCGGCCTCTTCCATCGCCACCCGGGCCTGCGACGTCAGATGCTGCGTCGTATGGCTCCGCCAGATAAGCAGGGCGACCAGCGCCAGCATCAGGGGCCCGACGATGGCGGCCGAGACGATGGCGGCCTTCTTCCAGGTCCACTTCGGCACGGGCAACGGCGCGGTCTTCTCGGCCTCGCCGGAGGGCGCGTCGCCCTCGGCCTGGCCTTCGCCCCCCCCGGCGCCACCCGCCATCGGACGCCGCGCGGGAACCGGCCGCGGGGCCGGCGTCGGAGCCCCCGCCGCGGCTGGCGCGGGCGTCGGCACCGCCGAGGCCTCCGTCTCCAATTCCTTCTCCAGGGCCTGCGAGTCCGCCACCGACAGGCTCTGGCCCTTGACCGTCATCACGAAAATCCGCCGCAGCCACCGGATGATCTGGTCCACCGACCCGAACCGCCGCGACGGCTCCTTCTCCATCATCCGCTGCACGATCTTCGAGATCAGGGGCGGGATGCCCGGCTGCAGGTCCTTCAGCGGAGGCACCCGCAGGCTCGGGTTCGAGTGCCAGTGCATCCACCGGACCTGCTCGGCCCGTTCATCACGGAGCACGTCCTTGAAGACCTCGGCGAACTGCTCCGGCCCGAGGAACATCTCGTAGGCGATCATCCCGAGCGAGTAGATGTCCGTCCGGGGGTCCACCGGCGCGCCCGTAAACATCTCCGGGGCCATGTACTTGGTGGTGCCCATCGGCAGGCTCGTCCGCCCGCCGGAGTGGCCGATCAGGC
This sequence comes from uncultured Anaerolineales bacterium, assembly GCA_964397995.1. Lineage (GTDB taxonomy): Bacteria > Planctomycetota > Phycisphaerae > FEN-1346 > FEN-1346 > CAYNLG01. The sequence goes on along the minus strand of CAYNLG010000048.1, from coordinate 3,262 downwards.
CGAAGTCGGTGACTTTCAGCGCCCCGTCCCGGGCCATCATCAGGTTCAACGGCTTCAGGTCGCGGTGCACGATGCCAGCCCCGTGCATCGCCTTCAGGCCCAGCGCCGTCGACAGGAGCACGCCCATGCCGGTCTGGAGCGGCACGGCCCCGCGGTCCAGCATGGCCCGGAGCGTCGTGCCCTCGACGTACTCCATGACCAGGAAGAGGTGGCCGTCCTCTTCGATCAACTCATAGACGTTGACGATGTTCGACTGGGTGGCCGAGAGGCGCGCCAGCGTCTGGGCCTCGGTCCGGAACCGTTCGGCGAACCGATCGTCCCGCGCCAGGTGCGGCGCGATCTGCTTGATCGCCACCAGCCGGTCCAGCGACGGGTCGTAGGCCTGGTAGATCATGGCCATGCCGCCCGTGGCGACCTGCTCGCGGATCTCGTACTTGCCGAGTTTCGTGCCGGGGCCGAGGGACCCGGCAAACGGCTGTTCACTCATGGCGCCTCGCAGCTTTCGGTTGCGGGGCCGCGCGCCGGGCGCCGCCCCGTGTGTTCTCAGGGCACGAAGATCTCGTCCTGCCAGGTGTCGTCGTCATCGTCGTCGCCGTCCTCGTCGGCGTCGTCCTCGTCCTCCGGATCCAACTCGGGATGCCCCTCGTTCGAGAGAACGCCGAGGGCCTGGATCAGGGCGAAGTCCGCCGACCCGGTCGGGACCTGAAGGTCCGTCTTGAGCCGCGACGCGATGTCGCCCGCCGAGTCGCGCATCAGGGCCCGGGCGTACGGCACCCGGAGGTGGTACGCGTAGTCGACGATGACGCCGATCTCCTCGTAGTACCAGTAGTCCCAACGGGCCTCGTGGAAGGGGCAGAACGGCACGTGCTCCCAACCCCACTGGGTCCACTCCCCCCGCTTGTACGCCCGATACGGGCAGTCGTTGTGCGGGTTCCCGTCATTCTTCCAGTGCGCGGGCGGCGGGACGTAGGTGTCGGTGAACCGGTCGGCGTACCGCGCCTGCTTCGTGATCCGCCAGAACCAGATGGCGTCCTCGGCGCCCAAGGCGCCGAAGGCCCGCTTGGTGGCGGCCTCGACGGCGCTCGTGGTCCCCGTGCCGCCCCCCACGCCGGAGATGTCGTCGTAGCTGCTGATGGGAACCAGGGCCAGGGCCGCCGCCCGGCGGATCAACTCGAACTTCGTTGACGCCGGGTTCGGCGGATAGTCGGGATTGTATACAAGGTTGGGCCGCTCGGCGCCGATCTCCAAAGGGATGGTCGTGATGGCGACACGGGCCGCCGAGAAGGCGGCGTAGTGAACCACCATGTTCGCGTTGAAGAGCAGCGCCGCCTGAATGATCATCAGGAAGATCATCAGGGCGAACGGGAAGAGCAGCGTCGTCTCGACGGCGGCGGTGCCACCCTCGTCACCGGGGAGGTCGTGGACACGCGTTGCCTTGCCGCGCGGCTCCAGGTTCCTGAGGAGCAGCGTGATGACACCGATACCGGCCGCGCCAGCCAGGATGATGATGCCGCACTTCAGGCCGAGGGCACTGGTGAAAGCCCGGGAAGCCCAGTCCGGCACACCGCCAGCCAGCAGGAGGCCGCAGACGCCCCCCACGGCCGCGACGGCGGCCATGACGAGTACCGCCAAGACCCGGTTGTGCCCTCGCATGGCGCCTCCCTCCGAGGCGTCGGCCGCTGGCGCGGCCGTCAGATAGCGCGGAAGACCACGTCCCAGAGCGTGGCGCCGGCCTCCAGTTCGACGACGGCCCAGAGCGTGCCGATACAGACCGCCAGGCCGAACGGCACGCGGAGCGTCTCCTCCGGGGCGGCCTCGTCCAGCCGCGCCCCCGGCAGGCGCATCAGCCGGACCGCCCAGCCGATCCGCCGCAGGAGCTGCCCCAGGCGGCCCGTCCGGACGGCGCCGACAAGGCCGATGACGGCGGCCACGAGGAAGGAGTAGAAGACCGCGTGGAGCGTCCCGGGCCAGCCCAGGAAGGCCCCGACGGCCGCCATCAGCTTGACGTCGCCGCCTCCCATGCCGCCCATCATGAAGGCGAGGAAGAGGACGCCGAACCCGAGGCCGAGACCGGCCAGCCGGTTCAGCACCACCTCGCCGACGTCGCCTTCGGCCCACCCGGCCGCGAGCCCCAGCAACAGGCCGACGACCACGGCCGGGTAGGTCAGCCAGTTGTAGACCTTGCCGTCCCGAACTTCGGTGACGGCGCCGGCGACCAGGACGCCCGCCAAGACGAGTTCACTCGCGAGCTGCCAGGTCACCGGCGCTCCTTGGCACGCCTCATCGGCACGGCGCCACAGCCACCGGCGCCTGCCGCACTCCGTCAGCCTGCGTCCCGGGCGGGACCTCAGTTACCGCTGCCGCCCTCTTCGATGAAGTCGTCGAGGGAATCGCCGGCACGGCCGCTGGCGTCTTCCCAGAGACCCGTGACCCACTCTTTGATCTCGTTGCGGAAGAAGATCAGGAGGCCCAGCAGCGGCAGCACCACCGCCGCGATGATCAGGAGCTTCTCGAGCCCCTCGGCGCCCCGGTCGTCCCGGTGCAGCGCCACCAGCGCGTCCTTCATTCGCTTCAGCATATCCGTCTCCTTATGTGCGTCGCGCCCGTCCCGGGCCTAGAAGAACGGCCACGAGACGTAGTACGCGATCATTCCGAAATAGTCGCCCACCCACAGCATCAGGTACCGCAGGACCACGTAGGCCATCGGGAAGAGCACCGCGGCCACGAGGACGTAGTCGATCATGGCCGCCCCCGCCTCGTCGCGGTGCAACCGACCGGCCAGGGCCTCCGGTTGTGCGCGGGTCGTGTCCATTATCCGCTCGATGCCTCGTCAGGCTTATCGGCCAGCAGGGCCGCCAGGCTTGGGAACTTGGGCGCCGCGGCCCGCACCGCCACCTCGTCGCGGAAGAGCAGCGGCGTGCCGGTCCACTCCAGGCGGGCCTTCGCAAGGTCCCCCTCCCCCTCCGGCAGCTTCAGCGAGAAGAGCGGCTCGACCCGGTAGTTGCCGCGCGGGTCCAGGGGCAGCACCTGGCTGATATCGACGATCCGCCGCCCCCCGTCCGCGAACCGCATCATCTGGACGATGACGTGGATGGCGGAGGCGATCTGGGCCCGCAGGGCCGAGAGGGGAATCTCGACGTTGCTCATCATCGCCATCGTCTCGAGGCGGTTCAGGGCGTCGGCCGGCGAATCGGCGTGCAGCGTGGTCATCGACCCGGCGTGGCCGGAGGTCATGGCCTGGATCATGTCCAGGGCCTCGCCG
>CAYNLG010000047.1:0-28949 GCA_964397995.1 uncultured Anaerolineales bacterium | reverse complement strand
ACGGCCGGGTTCCTGTCGTCCGGGGCGATCCGCCGGTGGCTCGACCGGCGCGCGTCGGCCACGCAGCGGCTTTTCGCGGCACATAGGAGCAGCGCAATGGCCAAGCGGCAAACGACGGTCCACATCGAGGGCGACCGGTTCCTCGTCAATGGCGAGCCCACCTACCCCGGCCGCACGTGGCGCGGCCACCGGATCGAAGGGCTCCTGATGAACGCCCGGCTGGTCCAGGGCATCTTCGACGATCTGAACCCGGAGACGCGGCACCGGTGGGACTATCCCGACGGGCCGTGGGACCCCGACCGCAACACCGAGGGCTTCGTGGCCGCCATGCCCACGTGGCGGAAGGCCGGCCTGGTGAGCTTCACGATCAACCTGCAGGGCGGCAACCCGTACGGGTACTCGAAGCAGCAACCCTGGCACAACTCCGCCTTCCGGGGCGACGGCAGCCTGCGGGGCGAGTACCTGGCGCGGCTGGCGCGGATCCTGGACCGGGCGGACGACCTGGGCATGGCCCCCATCCTCGGGTACTTCTACTTCGGCCAGGACCAGCGGCTGGCGGACGAGGCGACGGTCCTGAAGGCGACCGACGCCGCCACCGACTGGCTGCTCGAGGCTGGCTACACGAACGTGCTCGTCGAGATCGGCAACGAGGTGGACGTGCGCCGCTGGACCTACGACGTCATCAAGACGCCGCGCTGCCACGAACTGATCCGCCGCGTCCAGGCGCGGTCGGCCGGCAAGGTGGCGAGCCCGGCGGGGCGGCTGCTCGTCTCGACGAGCCTCGGGGGCGGCAGCGTGCCGCCGCCGACCCTCGTCGAGGCGTCGGACTTCCTGCTGATGCACGGCAATGGCGTCTCGGAGCCCGACCGCATCCGGGCGATGGTGCGGAAGGCCCGGGCGGTCGAGACCTACCGGGGCCAGCCGGTCGTCTTCAACGAGGACGACCACTTCGCCTTCGACGCCGCCGACAACAACATGATTGCCGCCGTCAGCGAGTACGCCGGTTGGGGCTACTTCGACTACCGGATGGAGGGCGAGGGCCACGACGAGGGGTACCAGTCGGTGCCGGCGACCTGGGGGGTCTCGTCGGCCCGCAAGCGGGGGTTCTTCCGGCTGCTCGCGGAGATGACCGGCGCCGAGGCGCCGTGACGCGGACAGTCGTCTTCGACCTTGGCAGCACCCTGGTCGCGTACTTCTCGCATGCCGAGTGGCCGGTGGTCCTTCAGCGGGGCATCGAGGCGCCGGCCGACGACCTGGCGGGGCGCGGCCTCCTGCGCGTGCCGCGCGAGACGCTGCCCGAGCGGGTGCGGGCGGAGCGCGGCGGGCGCGGCCGCGCCGTGCGGCGCGCCGGTCGTTCGGGGGCTGGACACGCTGGCGGCCCACATCGGTTGAGGCACCGCGTCCGCCTCAGTCCTCCAGGTTCAGCCACGCCACCTCGTCGGGCGCGAGGTCCACGCCCAGGGCGAGCATCGACGTCCGCGTTTCCTCGACCGTGCGCGGGCCGATCAGCGGGAACGTCATGAAGGGCTGGGCCAACACGTAGGCCAGGGCGATCGCGATCGGCGGCACGCCGCGCTTCGCCGCCAGTTCTTCCGCCCGCGCCTTGCGGCGGAAGTTGTCCTCGGCGTACCAGCAGCGGACGAGTTCCGGGTCGCTCGTGTCGGCCGGGTCGGCCCGGACGAAGAAGCCGCGCGCCTGGCTCGACCAGGGCATGAGGACCAGGTCGTGCTCGGCGAGCCAGCGGCGCCACTCGGGCGTGGAGCTGGCGATACACCCCGCCCACACCGGGTCGACCATCCGGGCGAGGCTGAAGTTGTTGCTGACGATGCGCATCGGCTCCAGGGCCCTGTCGGCGGCGCAGGCGTTGGCGGCCTCCAGGCGCTCCCTCGACCAGTTCGACCCGCCGAAGACGCGCATGCGGCCGGCCTGGAACTGGGCGTTCATGGCGTCGACGAACTCGCCGACCGGCACCTCCGGGTTGTCGCGGTGCATGACGTAGATGTCGACGTAGTCGGTGCGGAGGCGGTCCAGGCTTTCGAGGAACTGGCGGGTCAGGGCCTCAGGCGTGCAGTGCGGCGTGTGGGCGCCCTTGTCCAGCAGGACGACCTCGTCCCGGATGCCGCGCTCCTCCACCCAGCGGCCGAGCAGCCGCTCGCGCCGGCCCCCGCCGTAAATGTACGCACAGTCCCAACAGTTCCCGCCGCGCTCGAAGAAGTCGTCGAACAGGACGGCGCAGTGCGGCATGGTGTCCTGGTTGTCGACGCCCATGACGAGGCGGCTGACGCGTTTCCGGAGGTTCGGCACGGCGCCGTAGGTCATCGGGGCGTCGTCGCGCACGCGGAGGGGGCGGCCGTGGACGGTCGGGTGGTCGGCCTCGACCCGCTCGCTCTCGTACTCCAGGCCGATCGCCTGGCGCCAGCGGTCGAGGGTCTTCATGTTGCCGAGGGTGTCGTCCCAGGTCATCGCCGGGAACGCCGCCTGCCGGTCCGCCAGCTGCCGCGCGACGGTGTCGGCCTCCAGGCCGTAGAGCCAGGTGTTGGTCTCGACGCGGAGGGTCTCGGGCTCTTTCCCCTTGCGGGCGAGGTAAATCTCGACCGTGCCGCCTTCCTTGGCGGGGACCCAGGGGGAGGGCACGGTGAGGCGGCCCTCGGAGCCGAAGACGACCAGTTGGTTGTCCATGCCGCAGCGGACGCCGGTGGCGACCTGGGCGAGGATGTCGTCGGGGAAACGGAGGGTGCCGAGGGCCCACTCGTCGACGCCGGTCTCGCCGAGTCGGGCGGTGCCCTGGACCTCGACGGGTTCGGCCACGGTGCCGCCCAGGGCGACGCCGGCGACGAGGCGGGCGCCGCTGGTGGCGTAGCCGCCGACGTCGAGGATCCCGCCGCCCCCGAGGGCGTTCGCGAAGAGCCGCTTCTCGGGGTCGAAGCCGGCGTCGAAGGCGAAGGTGGCGCGGATGACCCGGACGTCGCCGACGGCGCCGTCGCGGAGGAGCTCCACGAGCTTGGCCGTCTGCGGGTGGCACCGGTACATGAACGCTTCCATGAGGAAGACGTCGTTGGCCCTTGCGGCCTCGACGACGCCCATCGCCTCGGCGTGGTTCAGCGCCAGCGGCTTCTCGCAGAGGACGTGCTTGCCGGCCTGGGCGGCCGCGATGGCCCACCGCGCGTGCATGGGGTGGGGCGTCGCGACGTAGACGGCGTCCACCTCGGGGTCGGCGAGCAGCGCCTCGTAGCTCCCGTGGGCGCGGAGGCCGCCCAGGTCGGCCGCGTAGGCGTCGGCCGACGCCCGCGAGCGGCTGCCCACGGCCACCACGCGGCCGGTCTCGGAGTGGGCGACCCCGGCGGCAAAAGCTTTCCCGATGCGGGCCGTCCCGAGCAGGCCCCAGCGAAGCGACTCGGCCATCGTCGTCCTTTCCGGCGGATGCGGCCCGGCCCCCCGGCCGACCGCGTCAAGCCGGGGACCCTACCGAACCGCCCCGCCCCCGTGCAACCCTAATGCGCGCGAAACCGGTGGCATCCGGGCGTGGGGCGCGGCACAATGGGCGTTCCGAGGAACCGAGACCGCCTGACCAGGAGACCCGCATGACCGTCAGTGACCTTCCCGTGGCCCTCGTCACCGGTGCCGGCCAGGGCATCGGGCGCGGCATCGCGCTCAGGCTGGCCGAGGACGGGCACGCCGTCGTCATCAATGATATCGTCGCCGACCCGGAGACGACCGACCGTGGGGCCTACGAGGTCAAGGCGACCCTCGAGGCCGCGGGCGGCACGGCCGAGGTCTTCAAGGGCGACGTGAGCGCCGCCAAGGACCGCGAGGCCATGGTCGCCTTTGTCGCGGCGCGGTTCGGGCGGCTCGACCTGCTTGTCAACAACGCGGGCGTCGCCCCGAAGGAGCGGCTCGACATCCTGGAGGCCGGCGAAGCGAGCTTCGAGCGGCTGATGCGGATCAACCTCCAGGGGCCGTACTTCCTGACGCAGCTCGTCGCCAACCGGATGCTCGCCTGGAAGGAGGCCGGCGCCGCCCCCGCGCCGCGCATCGTTTTCATCACGTCGATCTCGGCGTACGTGGCGTCGTCGTCGCGGGGCGAGTACTGCGTCTCGAAGGCGGGGCTGCGCATGGCGGCCCAGTTGTACGCGGCCCGGCTGGGCGAGGCCGGCATCCCCGTGCTGGAGCTCTGCCCGGGGATCATCGAGACGCCGATGACGAGCGTCGTCAAGGAGAAGTACGACCGCCTGATCGGCGAGACCGAGCTCCTGGTGACCAAGCGGTGGGGCACGCCGGAGGACGTGGCGAAGGTCGTCTCGGCCTTCGCCCGGGGGCTGCTCGACTACTCGACCGGCCAGGCGATCGAGGTGGGCGGGGGCCTGGGTCTGAGGCGGCTGTAGGACGGGCCGCGCGGGCGGCCGCGCCGGCCCCGCGGCGGCGCCCGTTCCCTTTGCCCTTGAACGCGCGGGGCCATCGGCTACACTGTCGCGGCGCCGGCCCGGAGGCCGGCTGGGAGGAGACCTGCGATGGCGAACGTCTACCAGGGCCGGCTGGTGGCCGGCGATCACCGATTCGGCGTCGTCGTGAGCCGGTTCAACGAGTTCATCTCGTCGCGGCTGCTGGGCGGGTGCCTGGACGCCCTGGAGCGCCACGGGGCCGACCCCGACCGGGTCGATGTCCTGTGGACGCCGGGCTCGTTCGAGGTGCCGCTGGTGGCCAAGCGCCTGGCGGAGAGCGGCAAGTACGCGGCCGTGATCTGCCTCGGGGCGGTCATCCGCGGCGCCACGCCGCACTTCGATTACGTTGCCGGCGAGGTGGCCAAGGGCGTCGCGAAGGTGGCCCTCGACAGCGGCGTGCCGGTGGTCTTCGGCGTCGTGACGACCGACACCATCGAGCAGGCCGTCGAGCGGGCCGGCACGAAGGCCGGCAACAAGGGGGCCGACGCCGCCGCCAGCGCCATCGAGATGGCCAACCTGATGGACGATTTCGCCGCGGCCGACTGACCCCGCGCCCCGGCGACGGCCTGGAGCCGCAACCCGGACGGTCCCATGAAGCGACGCGAACAGGCCCGCCGGATCGCCCTCCAGGCGCTCTACCAGCTCGACCTCACCTCGAGCGACCTGGGCGATGACATCGTCGCCTTCCTACGCGAGAGCACCGCCGACCCGGAAATCTACTTCTTCGCCCGCGAACTCACGGAGGGGACGTGGGGCTGGCGCGGCCAGGCGGACCCGATCATCGACGAGGCGGCCGAGCACTGGCAGGTCGACCGCATGGCCGTCCTCGACCGGAACGTCCTCCGCCTGGCGACCTGGGAACTCGCGCACCATCCGAACGTGCCGGAACGCGTGGCCCTGGACCAGGCGATCGAACTGGCGAAGACGTTCAGCGCGGCCGAGTCGAGCAAGTTCGTCAACGGGGTGCTGGACAAGGTGCTGAAGATTCTGAAGGGGCGGGGCCTGCGCGCCGAGGCGCCCCCCGCCGCGGACGCGGCCGCCGACGGCCCGCCCGTTTGACCCGAGAAGGACGCACGATGGCGAAGAACTGGTTCTCGCGCCTCACCGAAGGGCTGACCCGGACGCGCTCCAAGCTGGCCGACGGCCTGAAGGACCTCTTCACGGGCGGCCGCAAGATCGACGACGACTTCCTGGACGAACTCGAGGAGACGCTCATCCTGGCCGACGTCGGCGTCCAAGCCACCCGCCGCATCATCGACGACCTGTCGGAGCGGTACCGCGGCCGGGAGATCGAAAAGGGCGAGGACCTCCTAAAGATCATCAAGGGGGACCTGAAGGCGAGCTTCGAGGACGCCGACCGGGGCGTCCACTTCGCCGAGGAAGGGCCCACCGTCATCCTGATCGCCGGCGTCAACGGCTCCGGCAAGACGACGGCGTGCGGGCGGCTGGCGCGGCTCTACACGGACGAGGGCAAACGCGTGCTTCTGGCGGCGTGCGACACGTTTCGCGCCGCGGCCGACGCCCAGCTTGCCATCTGGGCCGACCGGGCCGGCGTCGAGCTGGTGCGCCACCAGGCGGGCGCCGATCCCGGGGCGGTGGCGTACGACGCGGCCGAGGCGGCGGCGGCGCGGGACGTGGACATCCTGATCGTCGACACCGCCGGCCGGCTGCACACCCAGGACAACCTGATGCGCGAGCTCACCAAGATCCGCCGCGTCCTCGAGAAGCGCCTCCCCGGTGCCCCGCACGAGGTGCTGCTCGTGCTCGACGCCACCACCGGCCAGAACGCCATCGTCCAGGCCAAGCAGTTCGGCCAGGCCATCGATGTGACGGGCGTGTTCCTGGCGAAGCTGGACGGGACGGCCAAGGGGGGCATCGTGCTGGCGATCAAGAAGGAACTGGGCATCCCGGTGAAGTTCGTGGGCATCGGCGAGGGGCCGGAGGACGTGGGCCCGTTCGACCCGGACCAGTTCGTCGAGGCGCTGTTCGGGGGCGACTGACCGTTTCCCTGGAACGGGCTTGGTGCTGTAAGAGGTCGTCGCTTTTCGGAAGGACGCCCATGCTGCCGCATGTCCGCCGCGTCAGTGTCCGCAACACCAAGAGCATCAAGCGGGCGACGGCAGCGCTGAATCCGTTCACGGCGTTGGTTGGGCCGAACGGCTCGGGCAAGAGCAACTTCGTCGACAGCTTGGCATTCATCCGCGACGCGCTGTCCCATACGCTTGACCTGGCGTTCAGGGACCGGGGCGGCATCGGCGCCGTGCGGCGCATTTCAAGAGGCCATCCGAACAATATCGAGATCGGCCTGGACCTGCTCCTGAACCGGAGCACCCGGGCCACGTAGGCTCTGAAGATCGTGGCCGCGAAGGGCGGCGGGTTCCGAGTGGCCCGGGAACGCTGCGAGGTCCGGCCATGCATGGCGGGCGAGCCGGCTTGCTTCGAGGTCCGGGACGGCGAGTTCAGGTAGGGAATCCCGGGCTTTCGCCCCAAGGTCCAGCCCGACCGCCTCGCCCTCGTGGCTGCGTCGGCGCCTCCTCCATGACACGTGGGGGTGCCACAACGTGCGCCTCGCCCGTCCTTTCCGCGTGCCTCGCGGCCACATGGTCAAGCCGGGCGAACTGGAGCGCGCCCTCACGGCGGCTGAGCCGCATCATGGTTGGCGGGCGGCGGTACGTGGCGGTCGACGACCAGCCGGCCCTCGCCGCCCGGTTCGATCTTGCGCAAGCCGAGGCGGCTTGTCCCTCGTTCGCCCGGCTTGTTTCGGGCCTCGCGCGGCTGCTGGGGGCCGAGGCGTACCCCGCCCGGCCCGGCGCCGCGATTGCGTTGCCCCCTTGACCCCGGCGCGCCGGCATGCGTACAAAGGAAGCTGTCGCGCCGGGGCCGCGCTCCCCCTGACGCCGCACCGGACGGGCGCCGCGCCGCCGCATCATCGACCCACACGGGACAGGGAGGAGCACGATGGCACTGGAGTCCTACCACGAGCCGCGCGAACAGTTGCCCGCCGAGATCGTGGACCACCACCGGGCGATCGCCAGCCTGATCGAAGAGCTGGAAGCCGTCCAGTGGTACCACGAGCGGGCCGCGGGAACCCAGGACGCGTCTCTGCGCGACGTCCTGATCCACAACCGCAACGAAGAGATCGAGCACGCCATGATGAACCTGGAGTGGCTCCGCCGCAACTTCGCGGAGTTCGACGCCCAGATGCGGACGTACCTGTTCACCTCCGCGCCGATCACCGAGGTCGAAGAGGCCGCCGAGAGTGACGACGGTGGCGAGGGCGGCGGTAAGGACGGCGCGGGCGGCGACGGCGCGGCCGGCGGGCTGAACATCGGATCCACCAGGAAGGGAGACTGACGATGCCGAGCATCCTGCGACGCGAATTCGCCCCGATCAGCGACGAGGCCTGGCAGGAGATCGACACCCAGGCCGCCGACGTCCTGAAACGCTTCCTCGTCGGCCGCCGCATCGCCGACTTCAGCGGCCCCCACGGCTGGGAGATGGCCGCCGTCAACCTCGGCCGCCTCGAGTTCCCGAAGGGCCAGGCCGGCAAACAGGGCTGGGGCCTGCGCCAGGTCCTGCCGCTGGTGGAACTCCGCTTGCCGTTCACGCTCCAGCGGTGGGAACTGGACAACCTGACCCGCGGGGCCGCCGACGCCGACATCGATGCCGCCGTCGACATTGCCGCCAAAGCCGCCGAGATCGAAGACGGCGCGGTCTTCAACGGCCTCAAGGAGGCGGGCATCACGGGCCTGGTGGGCGCGGCCGAGACGAAGGCCGTGACGCTCCCGGCGGACGCCGAGAAGTATCCCGCGACCGTCAGCCAGGCCGTTCGGACGATGCAGGACGCCCGTATCGGCGGGCCCTACGCCCTGGTCCTCGGCGCCGACCCGTACTGGACGCTGATGCAGGCCGCCAAGCACGGCTATCCGCCGCACCAGGCCGTCCGCGACATTCTGGGCGGCGGCGACATCCTGACGACGCCGGTCCTCGGAAAGGGCGGCGTGGTGGTGTCGTCGCGCGGCGGGGACTTCGAGTTGACCGTCGGCAAGGACCTGGCCATCGGCTACGCCAAGCACGACAGCGAGACGGTCGAGTTCTTCCTGACCGAATCGTTCACGTTCCGCGTCCTGGAGCCCAAGGCGGTCGTGCCGCTGAAGGGCGGCAGCCGGTAGGCGTCCGCGCCGACGTGACCTGAGACCCGACCCGGCCGCCCGGGGCCTTCCCGGACGGCCGGGCTTTTGTTACCATACGCCAGTCCCATGGACCCCGACCTTAACCTGACGCCGGCGGCGCTTGCGCCCGCCGTGGAGCGGCTCTGGCCGCTCTCCGGGGCGAAGCTCCGCGCGCTGCTCGAGCGGTACGACCCCGCCCAGGGGACGCCCGTCTTCACCGTCGAGGGGCGGTACACGGCCCGGGGCTGGACGGAGTGGACCCAGGGGTTCGTCTACGGGTCGGCCCTGCTCCAGTTCGACGCCACCGGCGACGCGTGGCACCTGGCCGCCGGCCGTGACGGCACCCGCGACCGCATGGCTGTCCACGTCACGCACGTCGGCGTCCACGACCACGGGTTCAACAACGTCTCGACGTACGGGGCCCTGAGGCGGCTGATGCTGGAGGGCCGCGTCGAGGCCGATCCGTGGTGCCTGGCGTTCTGCGAGATGGCCCTGAAGGCGAGCGGCGCCGTCCAGGCGCGGCGGTGGACGCCCATCGCGGGAGGCGGCGGGTTCATCCATTCCTTCAACGGGCCGCACTCCCTCTTCGTCGACACGATGCGGAGCCTCCGGGCTCTGGCCCTCGCGCACCGCCTCGGCCACCGGCTGATGGAGGAGGGCGACCGGCCGGTCTCGCTGCTGGCGCGCCTGGTCGACCACGCCCGCGCGACCTTCGAGCACGCCGTCTTCAAGGGCGGCGGGCGCGACGTGTGGGACGTGCGCGGCCGGTGCGCCCAGGAGAGCGTCTTCGACACGGTCAGCGGCGCCTACCGGTGCCCGGCCACGCAGCAGGGCTGGTCGCCGTTCACGACGTGGACGCGGGGTCTGGCGTGGGTCATGCTGGGGGCGGCCGAGGAGCTGGAGTTCCTGGCGACGCTCACCGACGCCGCCCTCGAGCCGGTCGGCGGCCGCGACGCCCTCGAGGGGCTGCTCCTGGAGATGGCCCGGGCGACCTCGGACTATTACCTGGCGCAGACGGCGGCCGACGGCGTGCCGTACTGGGACACGGGCGCCCCGGACCTGGCGGCGCTCGGCGACTGGCGGGGCCGGCCGGCCGACCCGTTCAACGACCACGAGCCGGTGGACAGCTCGGCGGCGGCCATTGCCGCCCAGGGGCTGATCCGCCTCGGCCACGCCCTGAGTGAGCGCGGCGACGCGGACGGCGCGACTTACACGGCGGCCGGCCTCACGGTGCTGCGGACGCTGCTCGACGAGCCGTACCTGTCGACTGATGGGCCCCACGAAGGGCTGCTCCTGCACTCGGTCTACCACCGGCCGAACGGCTGGGACCCCGTGCCCGCGGGCCGCAAAGTGCCGTGCGGCGAGGCGAGCCTCTGGGGCGACTACCACCTGCGGGAGGCGGCCCTGCTGGTGCGGCGGCTGGCCCGCGGCGAGCCGTACCTCACGTTCTTCGGCCCGACCGAGCCGGCCTCCGACGGAAAGGACCTCGCATGATCATCAGCGACATCCGGGACATCGAAGGGTGGACGTACCCCGCGCGGCGGCGGACGCAGAACCTCGTCGGCGGGCCCGCCCCCATCCAGTGCGACCACTTTGCCATGGGCTATGTCACGCTCGAACCGGACGGCGGCCAGGTGCCCTGGCACAACCAGGACTCCGAAGAGGTCTACTTCGTCGTCAGCGGCACCTGCGAGATGTGCCTCGGCCAGGAGCGGCGCGTCCTGGAGGGCGGCCAGGCCGTCTACATCCCGCCGGGCACGTTCCACCAGATCACCAATGTCGGCGACGAGCCCGCCGTCTTCCTGTACGTCTACGGCCCGGCCGGCGACGTGGCCCACTGGCGGCAGGAACTGGCCGGGACGCTTCCGAAGGCGGGCGTCGACGTGCCGCCTCTGCCCGAGGGCGCGCGGCCTCAGTGCACGGAACCGCCGGACGAGCCCGTGGACCTGTAACCGGCGCGGACGGCCCGGCGTGCGGCCGGGCGGCGCCCCGTACCCGTACCCGCAAGCGACGAAGGACATACTGTGGCAGACACGCTTTCTCTCGGCATTATCATGAACGGCGTCACCGGCCGCATGGGCACCAACCAGCATCTCCTGCGGTCGATCCTGGCCATCCGCGAGCAGGGCGGGGTCCGCCTGGCCGACGGCCGCACCGTCATGCCCGACCCCGTGCTCGTGGGCCGCAACCCGGCGAAGCTCAAGGCCCTCGAAGCGCGGACGGGCCTCACGCGGTGGACGACGGACCTGGACGAGGCGCTCGGCGACGCGGCCCTCTCGGTCTACTTCGACTCGCTCTCGACGTTGCTGCGGGTGCCGAACGTGAAGAAGGCCATCGCGGCCGGCAAGCACGTCTACTGCGAGAAGCCGACGGCCGTGACGACCGACGACGCCTACGACCTGTACCGCCTGGCGCGCGACGCGGGCGTCAAGCACGGCGTGGTCCAGGACAAGCTGTGGCTGCCGGGCCTGGTGAAGCTGAGGCGCCTGATCGACGACGGCTTCTTCGGCCGCATCCTCAGCGTCAAGGGCGACTTCGGGTACTGGGTTTTCACGGGCGAGGACCCGGAGCGGCCGGCCCAGCGGCCCTCGTGGAACTACCGGAAGGAAGAGGGCGGGTCGATCATCTCCGACATGTTCTGTCACTGGCGGTACGTCCTCGACAACGTCTTCGGCCCCGTCCGGAGCGTCCTGTGCCGCGGGGCCACGCTCCTCCGCGACCGCCGCGACGAGCAGGGCGTGCCGTACGAGGCGACGGCCGATGACGCGGCCTTCGGCCTCTTTGAGGTGGCCGACGACGTCCCGGTCCAGTTCGCCTCGTCCTGGTGCACGCGCGTGCGGCGGGACGACCTGCTGGTGATCCAGGTGGACGGCCGGCAGGGGTCGGCCGTGGCGGGCCTCCGCGAGTGCCTGGTCCAGTCGGCGGACGACACGCCGTGCCCGGTGTGGAACCCGGACATTCCGCAACCGATCGATTTCTACGCCAACTGGCAGCCCGCGGGCGACCCGGACGAGACCTTCGACAACGCCTTCAAGGTCCAGTGGGAGCTGTTCATCAGGCACGTCGCGGGGGACGAGCCGTTCCGGTGGGACCTGCGGGAAGGGGCCAAGGGCGTGCAGTTGGCGGAGCTGGCCTTCGCCTCGTGGGACGAGCGCCGCTGGATCGACGTGCCCGAACTGGCACGGTAGCCGCGCTCAGCGGGCCTCCTCGGTTTCCGCGAGGCGCGCCACCTCGGCGGCCGCCATCAGCCACGCCCCCGTTCCGTACGGCGTGTCGCGCGAGTAGACCTCCGGGTCGCGCCGGCCGCGCACGAACGGGTACGCCTCCGGCTCGCGGGCCGGGGGCTGGACCCAGAGGACACGTCCCTCGGCGTCGACGGCCTCGGTCAGGCCGGCCCACGCCCGGCGCACCACGGGCAGGAAGGTCGCCCGGTCCAGGATGCCCGTCCGGATGCCCCATGCCATGGCGTAGCAGAAGAACGCGGAGCCGCTCGACTCCGGGTGCGGGTACGTCTGGCGGTCCACGAGGCTTGTGCCCCAGAGGCCGTCCGGTCCCTGGCAGGCGGCCAGGCTCTCGGCCATCCGCCGGAGCTGCGCCTCGTAGCGCGGCCGCCCGGCGTCGCCTGCGGGCAGCTCCTCCAGCACGCGGACGAGGCCGGCGACGACCCAGCCGTTCGCCCGGGACCAGAAGACGCGCGCGCCGTTGTCGCTGACGACGTCCGGCCCGGTGTACCGGTCGTCGCGGTAGAAGAGGCCCGTCTCGGGGTCGCTGAGGCGGTCGGTCGTGTCCCACCAGACCCGCGCCAGGAAGTCGCGGTACCGGTCCTCGCCCATCATCCGGTGGATCTGGGCCAGGACGGGCGGCATCATGAACATGGCGTCGGCGTAGTGCCAGCCGGGCCGCGGGGCTGGCGGCTCCGGGTCGCGCCCGCGGCGGCGGAGCTGCCCGTCCGGAAAGGGGTAGGGCCCCGCGAGGATGGCGTCGACAGCCTCGCGGAGCGACCCGGTGTCGGCTCCCTGGACGGACAGTTCCTTCAGCCGCAGGTACACCTGGCCGCAGCAGACGTCGTCGTAGGCCGAGCCGCCGCGCCCGGTGGCCCAGCCCGTCCGCTGGGCCCACTCGACGGCCGCCCGCAGGAGCCGGGCGCGGCCGGTGGCGTCGTAGGCCTCCAGCAAACCGACGTAGAAGGGCGAGGTCTGCCAGTCGGGCGGCCCGTCGACCGACCGCGGCGCCTGGTAGGCCGCCACGCGGTCGACGAGGTCCACTACCTCGGCGCGCCGGACGCCGAGGGCCTCGTCGCGGGAGGGCAGGCAACCGGCGGCCAGGGACGCGGCCAAGGCCGCCGCCGTCAGAAGCGCGCGTCGCGTCACGTGGTCATCCTCAGCCACCGGCCGCTGTGGGCGTCGATCGCGACGGGCGCCCCGACCGGGAGCGTGTCGCCGGTGATCGCGTCCTGCCAGCCGGTGTAGGCGAAGGTCTTCGTGTCGAGCCGCGCCTCGGTGGCGGGCCCGTCGTTGATGAGGAAGTAGTGGTCGGCCGCCGGGGCCGCCAGCCGGTAACAGATCGCCCCCTCGCAGGCGTAGGGCGAGGGATACCCGCCGAGGGCGTTGGCGACCAGCAGGGCCTCGGCCTCGGTGTCTTCGGGGTCGCGGCACATGAGGGCGGCCTCGTAGCCGAGGAGGACGGCGGCGCCGTCGCCGAGGCGGTTCTCGGTGATGCAGGGCGCCCCGGTGTCGTAGGCCGCCACCGTCTCGGCCGCCGTCGGGTCCAGGTCCACGACGAAGCCCTCGAGCGTCCGGTCCCCGAGCTTGCGGGGGACGTTGCGCGCGTACTGGTAATCGCGGATGGTGACGCCGAAGAGGGCCTCGAAGGGCGTGCCCGGGCCGGTGTGGAGGACGCGGCCGAACTCGTCGTAGTAGGCCCCGGGCATATCGACGACGAGCCGCCCGCCGCCCTTCACGTACTCGGTGAAGATCGGCATCAGGTCGGAGGCGATGGCGATGGTTCCCGGCAGGTAGATGACGGGGTACCGGGCGGCAAGGCCGGCCCGGAGGTCGTCGGCGGTCACGTACTCCCAGGGGACGTTGGCGTTGATGAGGGCGCGGCTGGCGCCGATGCGGGCGCTGACGGGCTTGTGCCGGTAGTGCTGGCGCCCGGGCGAGGCCATGGCGGCCCAGATCGCCTCGTTGTCGAAATCCTGGAAGACACCGACCAGCGGCTCCTTCCGGGCCTCCCAGAGTTCGTCGCGCCAGCGGCGGGCGGCCTGGCCGACCTGGCCGACGCGGCGGGTGCGCTCGCAGGGCTCGCCGCACCGGTCCGTCAGGGCGAACTCGCCGGCTTCCCAGCCGCACGTCCGGGCGGTCCAGCACCAGAGGCCGAAGCCGCGGAACCCGCCCGCCAGGTACGAGAGCATGAGCTGCGTCATGACGCCGCCGTCGACGGTGGAGCCGGGCGTGAGCGGCTCGGCCGGCGGGTAGAACGGCGCCTTGCCGCCCGAGAACTGCTGCGGGCCGCCGGTCGATTCCCACGGACCCGCCCAGCCGCCCTTGAACCAGCCCGTGACGAGCTGGGCCATCATGAAGACGGGGCGCGGCACCTCGTAGCGGACCTCCTCGAAGTGCCAGGCCAGGTGGATGGAGGGATAGAAGGAGCCGTACTCGGCCATCAGGTCGGCGATGCCTTCCATGTCGGTGGCCCGGGCCGCGAAGGGCAGAAAGAGGCCCATCTCGCCGCCGGCGCGGAACGGGGCGTGGGGGTCGTCCTCGCGGGCGGTCTCTGCCCGGTCGCGCATATGGTCGAGGTAGGCGTCGGCCTTGAAGCGGAGGATGTCGCGGAGGCGGCGGTACTCGCGGCTCGCGGGCACGAGGCCCCACTGTTTGGTGCCCATCGACTCGATCCAGTCGCGGAGGTACCTGGCCACATCGTCCCAGCCCTCCCAGGGCTCGGCCGGGGCGGGGATCATCGCGTGGTGGAAGTTCCACGCCTCGGCGACGGCGTCAACGGTGCCGTAGGTGGCCTGAAGCCACGCGACGAAGGGCTCGACGGCCTCCTCGGTCAGCTCCAGGTCGAAGGAGAAGAAGGGGGGGCGGCTCCCGCCCGAACGCCGACGCCGCCTGCCCGGGTCGAGCCGGTCGATGCGGTCGCGCATGACCTGCTCCTGGTGGGCGCGCATGCGCGGGTCATCGCGGATCTCGGCGATGGGCGTCTCGCGGGGAATGCCGAGGCGGTCGAGCAACTCGTCGGTGATGGGTTCCCAGCCCCCCTCGCCGTACCACCAGGGGATCAGGCCCTCGTCCAGAGCCATGTGCATGACCTTCCGCTTGTCGGTGCCGCGGCAGAGGTGGATGCCCTTGAGGCAGGTGTAGCCGAGGTCGTGCATGGTGCGGAAGTGGCGGCGGATGTCGTCGTCGGTCATGCCCGGCCACTCGATGAAAACCACGCCGAGGGGCATGGGGTGGATGCGGCGGAACTTCTGCTGCATCGGGGTCTCGTGGCGCTGGTCGAAGGCTTCCGTCAGGTAGTCGTGCTGCCCGGCCATCGTGCGACCCGTCCCTTCGTGTTGGCGTACCCCCCAGGGTATAAACGCCGCACCCTACCGGAATCGGGCAGGGGGGTCAAGCGTGGGGGAGAAATCGTTGGCGCGGGGGGATTTTGCGGCCCCGGGACGCTTGCTTTTTGCTCACGGGACGCTATGCTTCCCCCGCGCGGTGTGCCGCCTGGGCGCCCGCCGCCGGCCGGGGCCCGATCGCCCCGCCCCAAGGAGCCGCCTCAGGTGGCGAAACCCCAGTCGCGCCGGGCCGCCTCGGCCCGGACCCTCGGCCCCGTCTCGGACCTCGAGCGGCACCTGCCGGCCGAGTGGTGGCGGGACCTGTTCGATTCCCTGTACCTGAAGACCGACGGCGACGTTGTCGAAGCCGCGGCCAACACCGCCCGCGAGGTTGACCTGCTCGTTCAGGCGGCCGCCCTCGAGCCCAACGACCGCATCCTGGACCTGTGCTGCGGCCAGGGGCGGCACAGCCTGGAGCTGGCGCGGCGGGGGTTCCGGCATGTGACGGGCCTGGACCGGTCGCGGTACCTGGTCCGCCTCGCTCGCCGCCGGGCCAAGCAGGCCGGGGCGCCGGTGACCTTCCAGGAAGGCGACGCCCGTCGCGTGCGGACCCCGCGGGCGCCGTTCCACTCGGTGTTCCTCCTCGGCAACTCGTTCGGGTACTTCGAGCGCGAGGAGGACGACCTGGCGGTCCTGGAGACGGTGAAACGGGTGCTGGTCTCGGACGGGACGCTGGCCCTGGACCTGGTGGACGGGGCGTGGATGCGGGAGCACTTCGACCCCCGCTCGTGGGAATGGATCGACCAGAACCACTTCGTGTGCCGCGAGCGGTCCTTGGCCGCCGACGGCCGCCGCCTTATCTCCCGCGAAGTGATCGTCCACGCCGAGAAGGGGGTGATTGCCGACCAGTTCTACGCCGAGCGGCTCTACACGCGCGAGGACATCGCCGTGCTGCTCGACCGGGCCGGGTTCACGCACGTCCGCTTCCACGGGCGCCTGGAGGCCGAGTCGGAGCGGGGCCAGGACCTGGGGATGATGGCGCGGCGGTTTTTCCTGACGGCGCGGGCGCCGCACCGGGCGGCGCCGCCGCCCACGCGCGGGCCGCGCTTCCCCGAGGTGACCGTCCTGCTGGGCGACCCGTCGCGGCCGGACGACGTGAAGCGCGACGGGTGCTTCAACCCCGAGGACTTCGAGACGGTGGGCCGCCTCAAGGACGCCCTGGCCGAGCTCCAGGGGTACCGGTTCACGTACGTGGACGACCACGCGGCGCTGGCGGGGCACCTGCGTCACGCGCGGCCGGGGTTCGTGCTGAACCTGTGTGACGAGGGCTACGGCAACGACGCCTTCATGGAGCTCCACGTGCCGGCGCTGCTGGAGCTGCACGGCATCCCGTACTCCGGCGCCGGGCCGGCCTGCCTGGGGCTGTGTTACAACAAGGCCCACGTGCGGGCGATTGCGGCGGCGCTGGACATCCCCGTGCCGCTCGAGACCTTCTGCCGCCCCGGCGACGCCGCCGCCACCCTCCCGTCGGTCTTTCCGGCCCTGGTGAAGCCGAACTGCGGCGATTCGAGCATCGGCATTACCCAGGACGCGGTCGTGGCCGACTCCGACGCACTGCTCCAGCACCTGGACCGGATCCGGGATGAGTTGCCCGACCGGCCGATCCTGGTCCAGGAGTTCCTGAGCGGGGCCGAGTACAGCGTTGCCCTCGTCGGCAACCCGGGCCAGGACCTGACGGTGCTGCCGGTGCTGGAGGTCGACTACTCGGGCCTGGACGAGGGGCTGCCGCCCATCCTCGGCTACGAGTCGAAATGGCTCCCGGACTCACCCTATTGGACGCAGGTCCGGTACCGGGAGACGTGCCTGGAGGACGAGCGGCGGCAGCAGCTGGTGGACGCGTCGCTGGCGCTCGCGGAGCGGCTCGGCTGCCGCGACTACGCCCGCGTCGACTGGCGGGCCGACGCGAGCGGCCAGATCAAGCTCCTGGAGGTCAACCCGAACCCCGGCTGGTGCTGGGACGGGAAGATGAACATCATGGCCGCCTGGGTGGACCTGCGGTACGCCGACCTGCTGCGGCTGATTCTGGAGGCGGCCCAGGACCGGTACGTCCCCGCGCCGGGGTGACGCCCCGGCCGCCGGCCTACAGCCCCCACTGGGCCTCGTCGAGGAGCGTCTCGGCGCCCTTGACCCAGTGATGGGCCGGGTCGTCGAACGGGGCCATCGTCCGGCCCTGGCCGGCCATCAACCACAGGTAGTACACGCGGTAGCCGGGCGCGGCCGCCACGGGATGGTACCCCTTCGGCAGGATGACCGTGTCGCCGTGCTCGACGGCGTAGCATTCCTCGAGGCTCCGGTCGTCGGTGTAGACCCGCTGGATGCCGAAGCCCTGGGGCGGGTCGACCTGGAAGTAATAGACCTCCTCCAGGTCCACCTCGACCGGCGGGCGGTGCTCGTCGTGACGGTGCGGCGGGTAGCTGGACCAGCCGCCCGGCCGGTTGAAGGTCTCGCCGACGAGAAGCTTCGAGGCCATGATCGTCCCGTCGATAATGTCGTGGACCTCGCGCTGCCAGTTCTGCGTCCCGACGACCTTGATGGCCACGTCCTCCGGCAGGATGACGGTCGGCTCGTCGCCCTCGTCGGCCAGGGCCTGGATGACGGCCACGCGGGTGCCGGGGACGACGCCTTCGAGGTGGCCCTCGAAGCCGGGCGGCAGGTAGAGGGCCGAGGCCGCGCCGTCGAAGACGTTCTTGCGGTCGCCGAGGGGGCCGTCCGTGACGTCCGTCCCGTCGGCGTCGAAGGCCTCGACCGCCCCCGAGAGGACCACGAGGCACCACTCGGACGTGCCGGTCTCGAAGGCCCAGTTGGCGTCCTCGTCCAGGTTCGCCAGACCGAAGCCCAGGTGCTGGAGCCCCCCGTCGCCGGGGCGGACAAGCTGGGTGAAACCGGGGGCGGGGTCGGCGGCCTTGATGAGCAGGTCGGACATCGTCGGGCTCCTTCGCGCGCGGTCTTCGGGATCGGGGGTCGGCCGGCCGGGGTGCCGAATCGGCTTGCACCGCGGCCGGGGTCCGCTATTCTAGGCCGCCTTGCGGACGTTTCAAGCACTCACCGGAAAGGGACCCCCGATGCAGCGCCTGTTCGAAGAGCACCTGATCCGCCCCGTCGAGCCGCTGGACGGCCAGTGGGAGTTCGTGGCCGAGCCCCAGGTGACGGCCCGCGACGCCGCCGGCCTGCCGACCGAGTTCCCGGCGGTCCGGTACGTCCCCGGTTGCTGGGAGTCGCACCCCGAGCACCGGGCGTACCGCGGCAAGGGGTGGTACCGGATGCCGCTGGAGACGCCGGAGGCGGGGCCGATGCGCCTGGTGTTCAAGGGCGTCAGCCACACCGCCCGCGTCTTCCTGGACCGCGAGGAGGTGGGCGGCCACTACAACGCGTACACGGCCTTCGAGGTGGTCCTGGCGCACGTCGAGGCCGGCGAGCACGAGCTCCTGGTCGAGGTCGACAACACCTTCGGGCCGCACTCCGGCCTCCACGTCGAGAACGACTACTACACGTACGGGGGCATCACGCGGCCGGTGGCGGCCGAGATGGTGCCGGCGCAGTACCTGCGGATGCTGCACGTGACGCCCCGCCGGGGCGAGGGCGGCCGGTGGGAGGCGACCGTCCGCGTCCAGGTCCGGAACCTCACACAGGACGATGCCCCGGTCCGCGTGCTCGTGGAAGGGCCGGGCGCGACCATCGAGCTTGGCGAGACGACCGTCGATGCCGGCGGGACCGTCTGGCTGGAGGCCGAGGTGACCTTCGACGACGTCGACCCGTGGACGCCCGAGACGCCCGAGCTCTACTACGTGCAGGCGCTGCTGTTCGTCCGGGAGGACGAGGAGCCCGTCGACGACCTGGTCGACCGGATCGGGTTCCGCGAGGTCACCGTCGAGGGCACCGAGATTCTCCTGAACGGCGAGCCGCTGAAGGTGTGCGGCCTGAACCGGCACGAGGACCACCCCCTGTTCGGTTGCGCCTTCCCCCTGGAGGCCCTCGTCCAGGACATCGAGCGGCTGGAGCACCTCGGGGCCAACCTCGACCGCACCTGCCACTATCCGAACGACGAGCGGTGGCTGGACCTGTGCGACGAGCGCGGCATCCTGGTGTGGGAGGAGAACCACGCGCGGGGCCTGACGGGCGACGCGTTTCGCCACCCGAAGTTCCGTGAGCAGTGCCACGCCGTCACCCGCGAGATGGTCGAGCAGCACCTCAACCACCCGTCGATCATCCTGTGGGGCGTGATGAACGAGTGCGAGAGCTTCTCGGACCTCGGGCGCGAGCTCTACGGCGAGCAGCTGGCCCTGATCAAGGAGCTGGACCCGAGCCGGCCGACGACCTTCGCCTCGTGCCACATGCCCCGCGACGTCTGCCTCGACCTGCCCGACGTCGTCAGCTACAACATCTACACGGGGTGGTACCGCGACTCGCGGGACGACATCCCCCAGCGGACGACCGAGCTGATCGCCTGGATCGAGGGCGCGGGCGGCAAGGGCAAGCCGATCCTGATCTCGGAGTTCGGCGGCGGGGCGATTCCGGGCTACCACAGCGAGACGCGGTGCAAGTGGACGGAGGGGCGGCAGGCGGACATCCTGGACGCGTGCCTGGCCCACTACCTGCACCACCCGCGGCTCGCGGGCGGCATCATCTGGCAGTACTGCGATTGCCGCGTCACCGAGGGCCGCTCGACGAGCCGCCCGCGGACGATGAACAACAAGGGCGTGGTGGACGAGTTCCGGCGTCCGAAGCTGAGCTACCCCGTCGTCCGCCGCCACTTCCACGAGGCGCTGGGCCGGCCGCTGGAGGACAAGTAGTCCTCGGCGCCCGCGCCGCCGGCTGAACGATGCAGGAAGGAGAGGATGCGATGACCACGCCCGCCCGCGACGCCCTGCGGGCCCGGTTCGAGGGGCTTCGCCTGACGGACGTCTGCGACGCCATGGACGCCGTCGGCCGCCAGGACCTCGGCCTCATGGATGCCACCATCCGCCCGCTGTGGCGGGACACCGAGCGGTTCGCCCACCGGATCGTCGGCTTCGCCCACACGGTCCGGTTCGTGCCGACGGGGCGGCGGGCGCCGACGTTCGAGTCGGCCGAGGCGTTCCACCAGTGGAAGGGCAAGTGGTACAAGACCCTCGCCAAGGGCCCGATCGACGACCGCATCCAAGCCGGCGACGTCATCGTCATCGACGCCCAGGGCGTCGGCGACTGCGGCTTCATCGGCTCGTGCAACTCCCTCGGCTGGCTGGCCGCCGGCGCCGTCGGGGCGGTTACCGACGGCGGTTGCCGCGATACCGACGAGCTCATCCGCCAGCGGGTGCCCGTCTACTCGGCACGGATTGCGCGCGGCATCCGGCCGGGGCGGCTGGAGCTGGAGTCGACGATGCAGCCGGTGGCGTGCGGGGGCGTGTTTGTGCGGCCGGGCGACGTGGTGCTGGCCGACGGCGACGGGGTCATCGTCGTGCCTATCGAGGACGCCGAGCGCGTCGCCGAGATCGCCACCGCCATCCAGGAAGGCGACAAGAAGGGCCGCCGCTGGTACGCCAACCAGCTCGGCCGTGAGCCCGACTGGACGATGGCGCCCCGCGAGGCGTAGCCGCGCCGCCTGGGGGGGCCTACGCTCCGCCCATGAATGGCCCGATGTGCCGCGCGAAGTGGGCCTCCAGCCCCGCCTCGTAGGCCGCCTCGTGCGTCTTCAGGGCCGCCATCAGCCGCCGCCTGAACCGCTCGCCCTTGTCCTCGGTCAGGACCGAGCCGAAGGTGACGTGCAGCACCTGGCGGGCGTCGAAGTCGTCCAGCAGGTCCGGCAGCCGGTCGTCGGGGACGTCGCCCGCGGGTGGCACGTTCGCGACGTCCGCCGACACGTGGTACGTCGCCTTGTCCGTGTCGTACCGGTCGCGGGCGAAGTCCAGGATCTCCCGGAACAGGTCCCGCTCGTGCCGCGCCAGCACCCGGAGGGCCTCCAGGTAGCTGGTGCCGGCGGTCTTGACGTGGACGCGGCCCGGGCCGTGCTTGGCGGCCATGGCGTAGACGCTGAACTTGTCGCTCCCGGAGTGGAGGCTGATCTTGTAGTCGCCGAACCGCCGGGCAACCACGACGTGGGCGTCGAACGTCCGCTCCAGTTCCGCGAGGTCGCCGAGATAGTCGACGCCCTTCTCGAACCGGCCGACGAACCGCGGCGCCAAGCTCACCCACCGGACGCCCAGCCGGTGCAGCTCCTGGGCCACGTAGTAGTGCTCGGCCGGCGTCGTCGGCGACTCCGTCTCGTCCACCGAGACCTCCAGCTCGAACGCCTCGGGGCTGCCGAACCCGTCCACCAGGTGCCGGTACATGGCCGCCGTGTGGGCGATGGCGCGGCCGTACTTGACGGCCGCCCGGTGGAGCGAGGCCTCGTCGAAGTCGGCCGTCACCGCGTCCGTCAGCTGCTGTGGCCGCTGGACGTACCGGGCCAGCGTCTCGTCACCCGTGGCCTGGAGGGCGTCCCAAGGCAGGGCGGCAAAGGCCTCGGCGAGTGCGGCCGCGTCCATCCCGTCCGCCTCGTCGGCCACGTGGTCGCCCGGGTCGATCGTGTAGAACGTGAAGCCGGCGGCGCGGCAGGCGTCGATGTCGTCCGGGGTCTTCAGGTGGTCGGCGTCGGCCCCGAAGCCCGAGCGGAACCCCGTCTGGAGCACGCCGTAGGTGGCATCGGCCATGACCTGCCGCGGCGTGCGCTGCGTCCGGGTCATCTCGCGGATCGACTGTTGGGCGAGCATCGGGACGTAGCCGGTGCCCTCGACCGCCCGGACGTGCCCGGGCGTCGCGAGGCCCAGCCGGTCCCCGAGGCCGATCGACGGCCGCCCGGCGATGAGCTGCGGCCCCGTCCAGGGCAGCATCTTGCGCAGGGCCTCGGCATGGTCGGCGTCGGCGGCCGCCTCCAGGACCGTCGCCGTGCCCATTGGCAGGTCGGCGTGCCGCTGGTCGCCGTGGAACTCGACGATGCCGGCCGGCGTGGTTCCGGCGGGCCAGACCAGGACGAGGTATCGCTCGCCGCCGTCGCGGGCCAGGGCGAACAGAATGCCGTGGGCCACCACGAGCGAGTCCGGGTAGACCGACGTGTGCAGGGCCGCGTTCAGGGCCTCGGCGACGGTCGGGGCCTCCTCCGGCACGACCGTGCCTTCGCCGTCCTCGTGCAACAGCTTCCAGACCGTCTCCATCCCGGCTCCTTCCGCATCCCGGTGCCTCGGTTGAACGCTGGTGCGCCCGTCAAGGCGGGCATCCTACGGTCCGGGCGGCCGGAATGCAATTCTCCGTTGGCCGTCCAGGATTACCGGGCCGGCGTCCCGCTCTTTTGTCGCCGAACGGTGCGCCGGGCGCGCCCACTCGTGCGCCTCAAGCGCACGATGCGCCCGAAGTCATCCGGCGGCCGCGCGAAACCGCTCCCGCACCGACTCCATCCGCCGCACGCCGTCGGCCCGTGCGGCCTCCAGGACCGCGCGGCAGCGGGCGACCATCGCGTCCGGATCGTCTTTGGCCGGGGCGGTGCGCTCGAACGCGTCGGCGTCCGGGTCCCACTGCCACACCCGGCGATGGCCGCCCCGGCCGTCGGCGGTCCAGACCTCGGAGACGCGGCGGCGGCCGCCTGGCCGCACCATGAACGCCAGGGCCGCGACGGCCGCCAGGTCGCGGGCCCCGACGCCGAGGCCGGCGAGCTGGTCGCGGGCCTCGCCGTAGGATTCGGCGTGGAGGTTCGAGGCGAGCATGCGGCCATTGGTGTGGGCGGCGACGACGTACCGGGCGACGGCGGGGCCCCAGAGGTACCCGAACCAGTGTCCGGCGCCGATCTCGTGGACGACGAGGCAGTCGAGCCGGCCGGGCTCGGGCTCGGGCAGGTGGGCGAGGGTGGCCTCGCTCTCGACGGTGCGGAGGCGGGCCTCGGGCGGGAGGAAGGCGAGCATCGCCCCCATGAGGGTCGTCTTGCCGACGCCGCCCGGCCCGGCCGCCGTCAGGAAGCTCCGGCCGCGCGCCGCCGTGGCCGCCAGCTCCGCCGCCAGGTCCGGGTTGACGGTGCCCGCCTCAATCAGGTCGACGAGGCTGAGCATCCGCCCGCCGCGCTGGTTCAGCCGGTCGATTTCCCGCTGGTTGTGGGCGTCGTGCGTGGTCATGGCCCCAAGGCTATTGCCGCGGGCGGCCAGGGCAAGTAGATTCCGGCCATGGCCCCGCTCCCGCTCCGCCGGTACCGCGCCGCCGACCACGATGGCGTCTGGGCCCTGCACAACGCGGCTCTGAACGCGGTGGACGCCCACGGCGGCAACGGGCCGTGGGATGACGACCTGCACCGCATCGAGGAGGTGTACCTGGCGCCGGGGGGCGAGTTCCTCGTCGGGGAAGCGGGCGGCGAGATCGTCGCCATGGGGGCCGTGAAGCCGATCAAGCCCGGGCGGGCGGAGCTCTGTCGCATGCGCGTCCGGCCGGACTGCTGGCGGCGGGGCTACGGGCGGCAGATGCTGGCGGCGCTGGAGGCGGCCGCGCGGCAGGCCGGCGTCCGCGAACTCACGCTCGGGACGACCACGGGCCAGGCGGCCGCGCGCGGGCTGTACGAGGCGGCCGGGTACCGCGAGGTGGGGCGGCGGCGCCACGGCCCGTTCGAGGTGGTGGTCTACGAGAAGCGCCTGGCCACGTCTGACGACGCCGCGCTCTAAGCCCCCGCGCCGCAAGAGGTTACGGCTCGGGCAGTTCCACCATGTCGCCCGTCCCGGCCTGCCACGCCTTAAGCCGACCGACGAGGTCTTCCACGCGGCCGCGCTGGTCGGCCTCGCCCACGCGGTTCGCGAGTTCCATCGGGTCGGTGTTCAGGTCGTACAGCTCGTGGTCGCCGCGCGGGCTCCAGTTCAGCTTCCAGCCGTCGCGGGTGACGATGCCGCGGACGGGGTCGGTGATGGCCTCTTCCAGTTCCTCGGTTGTGACCATGCCCTGGAGGCAGTCGGGGACCTCGACCTGGCCGAGGCGGTCGGCGGCCAGGCCGCAGTTCGGCCCGTTCCACTCGTAGACGACGTCGCGGTCGGGCGTCGCGTCGCCCGCGAGGACCGGGGCCAGGCTCCGCCCCTGAAGGCCGTCCGGCACGTCGTGGCCCATCAGGTCGAGCAGCGTCGGCACGAGGTCGATCTGGCTGACGGGCTCCGGTATCCGCCGCCCCTCGGTCTGGCCCGGGAGGCGGACCATCAGGGGGACGCGGGCGGCCTCCTCGAACAGGACGCACTTGGCCAGCAGGCGGTGGCTGCCCATCATGTCGCCGTGGTCGCTCGTGAAGACGACGAGGGTGCGATCGGCCTGGCCGCTTGCTTCCAGGGCGTCGAGGATGCGGCCGCAGTGCGTGTCCACCTGGCAACAGAGCCCCCAGTAGTTGCTGATCAGTTCGCGCCACCCGTCCTCGCCGCTGAGGTCGTAGCCGTTGTGGCCGCGCGCCCGGTAGGCTTCGTGGAAGAGCCGCGTCTTCAGGGGGTGGTCCTCGCCCGGCGGGTGGGCGAAGCTCTCGGGCAGGGGCGTCTCGTCGGCGGCGTACTGGCCGTCGCGGGGCCCGTAGAACGGCATATGCGGCTCAAGGAAGTTGACGTAGAGGCACCAGGGCTCGGAGCGGTGGTCGCGGATGAACCGGGAGGCCTCTTCGCCCAGGTAGGCCGGCTTGCTCACGTCTTCGGGGAAGCGGGCGACTTCACCGCGCGTAAAGGCCGTCCCGTTCTCGGGCGCGTAGCCCCGCGCGATGAGCCAGTGATGGTACGTGGAGCGGGCGTCGCGGTCCCGCTCCGGCCGGTAGTAGCCGCGATATCCGTCGTCGATGCTCCGCCACGCGCGGAAACCGTGCTGGGCAAAGATTTCATCCCCGAGGTGCCACTTGCCGAAGTACCCGGTGACTGTGTCGCCCGGGCCGAGGATCTCGGCGATCGTCGGGACCCCCTCGTCCAGGGGCACGTTGTTCTCGGTGCAGCCGTTGGTGTGCGGATAGAGGCCGGTCATGATCGAAGACCGCGACGGCGTGCAGACCGGCTGGGTCACGTACGCCCGCTCGAACAGCGTGCCCTGGGCGGCCAGGCGGTCGAGGTGCGGCATGCGGATGCGGCGGTTGCCGTAGGCGGCGAGCGTGTCGGCCCGCTGCTCGTCGGTGAACAGGAACAGGAGGTTCGGGCGGTCCATGGCGTCTCCGGTGTCGGGGTGCGGCCTGCACCCTACGCCGTCGACGCCAGTGCGGCAAGCCTTGCGTGGACCGGGTCCGGGCCGATAGAATCGTCAGGGAGCCGCCGCCGTCTGAGCATGCGGCCGCGGCAAACACGGGATGGCCTCTCGAAAAGGAGTGCAGACGATGCGGAAGACGCTGATCGGCCTGGCCCTTGGCTGTGCCCTCATGGGGACCCTCTGGGCCGCCGGCGCCGGCAAGCCCTCGGTGTACACGGACCGGACCTACGGGTTCGAGATCCAGGCGCCGGCGTTCGCGAAGACCAAGACGACGGGCGTGGTGGCGGTCCAGATGTTCGGCCCGCCCATGAACGGCTTCTCGCCGAACGTGAACGTGACCATCCAGCCCGTGGCGCTGGAGGCGGAGGCCTACATCGAGTCGACGAAGGCCCAGTTCAAGCAGCTCGGCTGGACGCTCCACAGCGTCAAGGAGAAGACGGTGGGCGGCAAGCCGGCCCTGGTCTTCGACTACGAGGGCAACATGGCGAACCGGGACCTGCGGTTCCTGGCGATGGCCGTCCTCGACAAGGAGAAGACACGGACGCTGCTCGTCACGGGGGCCTGCCCGAAGGAGCACTTCGAGGCCAACCGGGCCCTGTTCGAGGCCAGTCTGAACAGCTTCCGCCTGCTGCCCGAGGCCGACCGGCCGGCCGGCTGAGCTCCGGCCCCCGGCTTTCGCCGACCGCCCAACCAGGAAGGGATACGCGATGAAGAAGCGGATCAAGGAGGCGCAGGACGCCGTCCGCAAGGTGATGAAGGAGTTCGAGCCGGCCCGGGACCACGCCGTGGGCGCGGGCCGCGAACTGCTCCTGGCCATGCGGGCCGCCATCGACGCCGAACTGAACCTGCTGGAACGGGCCTGCGGCGGCAAGGAGAGGCCCTGCGGCTGCGAGGCGGAGGAAGGAACGACCGCCGAGACGGCCGCCGACATCAAGCCGCCGCCGACGCCCAAGCGGGTCGACGTCGAGCGGCCCGAGGCCTGACGGCCTCGGCCCGCCCTCAGACGAGCGCCCGGACCCGGTCGAGGATCGCTTCGGCCAGGGCCTCTTTCGTGACGTTCTCGAGGCGTGTGATCTCGCCCCGGGCGTCAAGGAGCAGGGCATCCTGCCTCTCGGCGGCCACGGCGGCAGGGCTGTTCGCGACGATCAGGTCCAGCTTCTTGGCCTCGCGCTTCGCCTGGGCCCGGGCCTCCAGGTCCTCCGATTCGAGGCAGAAGCCCACCAGGACCTGTTCCCGGCGGCGCGCGGCCGCGTCGGCCAGGATGTCCGGGGTCCGCTCCAGGACGAGGTGCAGGGGTCCGTCGCCCTTCTTCAGCTTGTGCTCCGCCCGTTCCTTCGGGCGGTAGTCGCACACCGCCGCCGCCGCGATCAGCACGTCGCAGCCGCCCAGCCGGTCGAGAACCGCGTCGTGCATCTCGGCGGCGCTCGTGACCCAGACGAGCTCATCGACGCGGGGCGGCGCAATCGCCACCGGCCCCAGCACGAGCCGCACCTCGTGACCCCGCCGGCGGGCGCCCTCGGCCAGTGCACAGCCGATGCGGCCGCTGGCGGCGTTCGAGAGGAACCGCACGGGGTCCAGGTACTCGCGCGTCGGTCCGGCGGTGATCAGAAAACGCATGCAAGGCCCTCCGGAGGGGCGCAGCAAAGGGTTCGGGCGGCGTCAGACGGCTTCGGCGTCCGGCCGGTCGGCGGTCTTCAGGGCCGCCAGGACGGCGTTGAAGAGCGTCTCCGGCTCGGCCATCCGCCCGTGGGCCGTCACGCCGCACGCCAGCCACCCCGCCTCCGGGCCGACCAGGCGGACGCCCCGGGTCCGCAGCGTCTCGACGTTGGCCTGCACGGCCGGGTGCTGCCACATGGCCACGTTCATGGCCGGGGCGAGGATGAGCGGCACGTCCAGGGCCAGCAGGACGGTCGAGACGAGGTCGTCGGCCAAGCCGCAGGCCAGTTTCCCGAGGACGTTGGCCGTCGCGGGGGCCACCACAGCCACGTGGGCCCGGTCGGCCAGGGCGATGTGCTCGGTCCGCCAGGTCTCGGCGGGGGCCCAGAGCGTGGTGTGCACGGGCCGACCGGTCAGCGTCTGGAAGGTCAGGGGGCCGACGAAGCGGGTGGCCGCCTCGGTCATCATGACCGAGACGCCCGCCCCGGCCTGGACGAGGCGGGAGACGAGGGCGGCGGTCTTGTAGGCGGCAATGCCGCCCGTGACGCCGACGAGGACCTCGCGGCCCTGGAGGGGGTTGGCGCGTGGGTCAGTCACGGCGGGGCCTCCGCGGCACGGCGCCGAGAGGGGCTAGAGGATCGGTTCCTCGTCGCCCTCGTCCTCGGTCCGGGGCTCGAGGGTGATCTTGCCCTCCAGGATTTCCTGGACCACGCATTCCATCAGCGTCTTCTCGCCGCGCTCCACCAGGAGGGGGGCGCCGAACGTCACGTCGACGAGCCGTTTCTGGATGAGCACCGCCAGCTTGAACCGGCCGCCCACCTTGTCCACGATATCGTCGCTCTTCAGGGCTTCAATCACGTCTGGCTCCTCCCGGGGCCGGCCTCGGCCCACGTGCGAATGGCAGCGACCAACTCCTCGATGGCCGTCTCGAGGCGGTCATTCACGATCTCGACGTCATAGCAGCCGGCCGCCCGGGCCGCGGCCACTTCGGCCTGAGCCTTCGCGAACCGGCGTTCGATCTCTTCCTCGGTCTCCGTGCCGCGCTTCGACAGCCGGTCCCACAGGACCTGATCGTCGGGCGGGAGCAGGAGCACGCCCAAGGCCGCCGGGCACTTCGCCTTCACCTGTTTGCCGCCCTGCACGTCGATCTCCAGCAGGAGCGGCACGCCGTCGCGGCCGGCCTGCTCGACCTCCTCGACGGGCGTTCCGTAGAACTGGCCGAAGACCTCGGCGTGTTCCAGGTACCCGTCGGCGGCCAGGCGCTGCTCAAAGGCCTCGCGCTCGACGAAACGGTACTCGCGGCCGTCGACCTCGGTCGGCCGGGGCTCGCGCGTGGTGTCGCTGACGCTGAGGCGCAGGCCCAGTTGCCGCACCAGGGCCCGCGTCACGGTGCTCTTGCCGGCCCCGCTCGGGCCGGACAGGATCACCATGCCGCGCCCCGAGAGGTCGGCGGCGGGCAAGTCGGGCCCGCCCGTGCCGTGCGTGTTGTCGGGGGCGTCGCTCATTCCACGTTCTGAGACTGTTCCCGGAGGCGGTCGACGCCGATCTTGATCTCCACGACCTCGCGGGAGACCTCGGCGTCGTTGGCCTTGGACCCCAGGGTGTTGACCTCGCGGTACATCTCCTGGGTGATGAACTCGAACTTGCGGCCGGCGGGGCCGGGGGCGTCCAGCAACTCCCGGAACTGGGCGATATGGCTCCGCAGCCGCGCGATCTCCTCGTTGACGTCGCTCCGCTCGGCGAAGACGGCCACCTCCCGCACGAGCGTCTGCTCGTCCGGGGCGACGCTGGTGCCCTCCAGCAGCTGCTCCATCCGCTCGCGGAGGCGGTCGCGGTAGGCCTCGACGACCTGCGGCCCCCGCTCCTCGACCGAGGCCACGTGCCGCTCGATGCCCT
>CAYNLG010000046.1:2893-29748 GCA_964397995.1 uncultured Anaerolineales bacterium | reverse complement strand
GCCGCTGCAGAGGCCCGTGGCGCCGGGCTTCAGACGCATCTCGATCCAGACCTGCGCCCCTCGGCCGTGCCCGGCATCCTGACCTCGCCCGTGACCAGGGGAGACGTCCGATCGCGGCCCAGGAACTGCAAATCGCTTCGCTTGTCCGAGCCGGTGCCGTACGTCTCGACATGGGCCCGCTCGAACGGCCAGTCGCGGTTTCGGGCGATCAGGGCGTCCGCCATCGACTGGACATCCGCGCAGAAAGACACCTCGTGCTTGCGGACGCTCTTTGCCACGCCGGCACTCCTTGCCCCGTACCTACGTAATCACAAAGATGCCCCGAATCCGCCAGCCCATTATGCCCGGCCGTACCATGGACCGCAAGGCCATCCGCCGCGCCGGCCCGTGAAAACCCCCTCGCCCGCGCCCCGTCGTGCGCCGTTCTGGGGGGCGTCTTCCCTTCCACTCCGATCACGGCTGACCTTTGACAGCGGCCCTTCTGCCTCTTGCCCTCCAACCCATGTTGCCTTCTGCCCTCCTTTTGCTCCGCGCGTCCTCGTCGGCTTGACCCCCTCGCCGCTTTCCCCCCGACCCATTTTGTCTTCTTCCTTCCTTTGCGCAGCCTTGGCTCTTCGCGATTTTGCCTCCTTCTGAAAACGACGCAAAGCGCCCCCACCTTCGCATCGAGAGCCCGCCACGAGCCGCCCATTCCGGGACCCGCCGCCGTTCGCCGCTGCCGTATTTCGCATCCCGGCTTCCGCATGCTCCCACCTTGCCCATTTTTCCCAGACCGCCCCTCTTGCCCCGTTTCACGGCGCCGGCCGCCTGGAGGGGGTCGCGCGGCCGTCTCGCCGGCGCCCGGAGGAAAAAAAAGCCAAAAACAGGCAAAAAAAAGACAAACGAGGGCAAAAAGAAGACACAAGAAGCACAAAAAAAGCCATACAAGAGCAGAAAAAAGGCAGCTAAGGGCCAAAAAAAGGCAAAACGCGCGAAAACGCATGCCACGCGGCGACACTATAGGCTATAAACGTTCACTCTGGGATACGTTTTCGGCCCCCGAAAGCGCCCCGTCATGCGCCACCCCGCCCCGCCGTCGCACTGCGCTACTCCGTCCCTTCGTTATTCGTCGTTATAGCTCCGGCGCGACGAAGTCTCGCTCGCGCCCGGCCAACTGCTGGCGCAGCCGCTCGATGATGGCCGTGTGCATCTGGCTCACGCGGCTCTCGGAGAGGTCGAGCGTCGCACCGATCTCTTTCATCGTCATGTTTTCGTAGTAATAAAGCAGCAGAATCAGCCGCTCGTTCTTCGACATCCCCTTCGTGATGAGCCCCTGGATGTCGTCGGTGTGCAGGGCCGTTTCGGGGCTGCAGGCCCGCGGATCGGCCACCAGGTCCCCTTCCCGGATGTCTCGGCTGGACTCGTTGTCTTGATGCGTCCGGTTCAGGCTGACCATCCCCACGGCGTGGGCGTCGCGGATCAGCTTCTCGAACTCCGCCTCCGACAGGCCCATGAACCGCGCGAGCTCGTGCTCTGACGGGTGCCGCCCGAGCTGGGCCTCGAGCCGGTACCGGGCCTCGTTCAGCTGGTTCGCCCGGGCTCGTACGAGGCGCGGCACCCAGTCGGTGTTCCGCAGCGAATCAAGAATCGCCCCCCGGATGCGCGCGGCACAGTACGTCTCGAACTTGACCCCGCGTTCAAGGTCAAAGTTCGAGATGGCATCGCGCAGTCCGTCGCACCCGGCCGAGATCAGGTCGTCCAGCTCGACCTCGTCCGGGAGCTTCGCGTAGAGGCGGTCGGAGTTGTACTTCACGAGCGGTAAGTAGTGCTCTGTCAAGGAATTACGCGCCGCCTCGGACCGCGTGTCGCGGTACCTTTCCCACAGGGCGGCGACGTCATCCGGGGCGAAATCCGTCTGGCTGACCCACGTGCGCAGGCCGTCGGGCGACCGTCCCATAGGCTCCCTCTCCCTCTCGATGGCTCGCTCGCGGGCCGCCGATATGCACGGGGGGCGGCCCCGCAAGATTCCTTATCGTTACCCGGCCGCAAAGAGTTTAGCGAGTCGCCGAAAGAAGGCGAATCGCCCCGTCCCCTGGGCCGCAGGGCCCTCCAGAAGCCCCGTCGCGAGCCGTTTGACGCACCAGGCCGCCTGGCTGTGCGGAAACGCCAGAACCAGCGGCTCCTGCTTCTGCACCGCGCGGCCGACGTGGCCGTCGCAGAACACGTACCCCAAGAGCTCGACCGGCACGCCCAGAAAGCGGCCGGCCACGTCTTCGATGCGGCGGTGGGCCCGCTCGGCGTCGCGCCGGTGGGCCACCAGGTTCACCACCAGCCGCACGCGGCCCAGGGACTCGGCCCCGGTGGCCGCCACGGCCTTCAGGGTCGTATACGCGTCCATGAGCGCGGGCGGTTCCGGGGTCGTCACCAGGAGCAGCTCGTCGGCCTGCCGCGCAAGGTTCAGCACCCCGCGGCCGATGCCGGCGGGGGCGTCCAGGAGGATGAAATCGTGCTGCGTCTCCAGGGCCTCCAGGCCCCGCAAAAGGGCCGCCCGGCGGCTTTCGCCAACTTTTGCAAGGCTCGGCATGTGTGACGCTCCGGGGATCCAGCGGACCCCCGCCGGCCCGTCCTGGACGACCGCCTCCAGGGGCAGCCGCCCGGCCAGGGCGTGGCCCAGGTCGCCGCGCGGCCGGCGGCCGAGGAGGAGGTCGACGTTCGCCAGGCCCAGGTCGCAATCGACCAGCAGCACGCGGCGGCCGTGGGTGGCCAGGGTGATCGCGAGGTTGACGGCGAGGTTGGTTTTGCCGACGCCGCCCTTGCCGCTTGCGACGGCCAGGACGCGGGCGCGCGGCCGCAGGTCGCGGAGCAGACGCTTCACAGGGCCGCCCAGGGGGCGCTCGTCGTCGGCGTCGAATTCGCGGCGGGTATCGGTCACCGCCCCCCCCTTTCGGCACCCAAGCGGGCGGCGCAAGTCCCTTTTTTAGACGGGGTTGCTCTCTCATCGAGCATGCGGCGTATCTCGGACAGCCGATGCGTGGCCTTCAGGCGGCGGATGCGGAGGAGCGTCTCGAAGACGCCGGCGTCGTAGAGTTTCTGCCCGCCGGGGGTCCGCTCTTCCTCGGTGATCAGGCCGATGGTGGCCCAGTTGTGGATGGTCTGGCGGGTGACGCCGACGTAGTCGGCGAGCTCCGACACGCGGTACAGCTTGCGTGGAAGGGGCCTGGGGACGTCCGCGGGCCGGGTTTCGCGACGCATTGGCGCGTGTCCGTGTTTTGGATTCGTTCTCCACCAACCCCGCCGGCAAAACAGTTTTGACCGTTTGACAAAACCATTTTATCGGACGTTCGTCAAGAGAAATCACCGGGAAAATCGGCGGGCCTCGGTCGGCGGTCGGCCGCGGGGGGAACAGCACACACAAGGCGCACACAGGGCGCCCGGGACAAGAAGGCCCACGGGGTCCGGTGGTCCGACTAAATCAGGCCCTGGCCGAACGGCGACGGGGGCGTCTCGTCCTCGCCCTTGTCCTCGTCCGGCGTCGACGGATCGGTCTGAC
The DNA here is from genome assembly GCA_964397995.1 of uncultured Anaerolineales bacterium. Classification (GTDB taxonomy): domain Bacteria; phylum Planctomycetota; class Phycisphaerae; order FEN-1346; family FEN-1346; genus CAYNLG01. The sequence goes on along the minus strand of CAYNLG010000046.1, from coordinate 26,219 downwards.
CCGGCTCGGCGGGAGCCGGCGGGGCGGCCTCAGCAGGCGCCGGCGGTGCCGGCTCGGCGGGGGCTGGCGGGGCGGCCTCAGCAGGCGCCGGCGGTGCCGGCTCGGCGGGAGCCGGCGGGGCGGCCGTCTCGGCCGAAGCGGGCGGGGCCGATTCGGCGGGGGCCGGCGGGGCGGCCGTCTCGGCCGAAGCGGGCGGGGCCGATGCCTGAGGCGCTGGCGGCGCGGGCGTCTCGCCGCCGCCTTCGCCGCGGCCGGCACGGCGACGCTCTTCCTCGTAGGCGGCAATGACGGCGTCCTGGACGCGGCCGCGGCACTCGGCGTTGATCGGATGGGCCACGTCGGCATGCAGCTTGCCGGTATCGTCCTCGTCGGAGACGCGTTCGGCGGGCAGCTTCGCCCCGCAGTCGTTGCAGAACCGGGCCCGCAGGTGGTTCTTCCCGCCGCACTTCGGGCAGTGGTCCGTCAACTTCCGCGAGGGCATCGCGACGAACAGCCCGTTGCTGCCCTCGATGATTTTGAGGTCGCGGACGACGAACTCGTCATCGAGGGTCATCGTGCCGAACGCCTTGAGGCGGTCGCCGCTCGACGGGGCCAGTTTGACGCTCACGTTGGTGACTTTCATCCTGCTTCTCCTCGGGTCTCATGCCTCGGCGATGGCGGTCGGCACGGCGTCCGCCCCGGCCTCGCGCGCCGCGTCGGCCCACCGTCGGGCCTCCGCCGGCGTTTCGGCCAGCGCGAACCAGGCCGAGCCGCTGCCTGTCATACTCACGGCCTCCGCCCCGGCCCGGCGGAACGTTTCGCCAAGGTCCAATTCATCGTATCGGATAGTCCGGGCGGCCGTCTCAAGGTCATTCACGAGGTACGGCGCCGCCGCGGCCGCCGGCCCGCCCAGGGCCGCGACCACCGCCGTCGCCTCCGGACGGGCATCCGCGGCCGCCGGCAAGGCATCATAGGCGGCATACACCTCGGGGGTCGGATGGCCATAGGGCGGCCACGCCAAGGCCACCTGCCAGCGGCAGACCGCACGCACGGGCTCGATCCGCTCGCCACGGCCGCGCATCACCGCGAGGGGCGGCCCAAGGAAGAGCGGCACGTCGCTGCCCAGGTCCGCCCCGAGCCGCGCCAGGTCCGCCGCCTCTAACCCCAGGTCCCACAAGGCGTTGAGGCCGACGAGGGCCGACGCGGCGTCCGACGACCCACCCCCCAGGCCGCGCCCCATCGGCACGCGCTTCACCAAGTGCATGGCCGCACCGCGGCCGGTACCCGTGTGCTCTCGGAGAAGCCGCGCCGCCCGCAGGACCAGATTGTCCTCGCCCGCGGGGGCCTCCAGGCCCTCGACCGCCAGGGACAGGCCGTCGCCGGGCCGGCAGACGAGCGTGTCGCCCAGCGCAAGGCGGGCCACGACGCTCTCCAACTCGTGGTAACCGTCCGGGCGCGTCCCGAGGACGCGTAGCGTAAGGTTGACTTTGGCGGGGGCTTCAACCGTCACGGCCCCGTCCGCCGCATGACCTGCCGGCATGAAGTCCGTCCCCGTTGGTCGCGGAGTAGCTCCTGATGTGCGCATCAGCCGCCCGGCGTCGGGCCGCACCTCGTCATTATCGTGCGCAAGCACGGCATTAGTCAAATACTAACCGGCCTTTTGCCTTGCCCGGCCGGGGCTGCGAGCCTAGACTTTGCGGCCGGACCGCCACCGTGAGGGCCCCTGTGGACCGACCCGAGCCGCCGACACCCCCCGCCGACGCCGACACCGGCGTCACCGATGCCACCGTCCGCCGCGAGATCGAGGCCCACGGTCTGGCGAAGCACCTGCGGCCGGTGCGGCGCCTGTACGAGTGGATCCTCGGCTGGGCCGAGACCCGTCACGCCGGCAAGGCCATGGCGGCCCTGGCCTACACCGAGGCCATCTTCTTCCCCGTGCCGGCGGACCTGCTGCTGGGTGTCCTCTGCCTCGGGCGACCGAAGCGGAGTTTCACCTGGGCCTTCATCTGCACCTTCTGGAGCATCCTGGGCGGCACGACGGCCATGCTGCTGGGCCTGACCATCGGCGAGGCCCGCGTGGTCGCGGCTTTCGAGTCGCTGGGCCAGGGCGCGAAGGCGCAGATCGCCCTGGACACCTTCGGCGAGTGGGGTTTCTGGGCGGTGGCGGTGGCCGCCCTCACCCCGGTACCCTATATGGTGTTCTCCTGGGTCGCGGGCTTCGCGGAAGTGGCCGTCTGGCAGTTCCTGCTGGCGTCAGTCCTCTTCCGGTCGCTGCGGTTCTTCGCGGTGGGCGGCGTGCTGTACGCCTTCGGCCCGCGGGCGAAACGCCTCATCGACAAGTACTTCAACCTCGTCACGGTCGTGGTGATGATCGCCGTCCTCGCCGCGGTCCTGGCGCTGCGTTGCACACGCACCGAACACGCGCCGGTCGCGCCCGCCCCGACGGCCGCGGCCGCCCGCGCGGGGAGGGAAGGGTGTGGTGGTTCCCGGTGACCCAGGGCATAACGCCGCGGCCGCCCGCGCGAGGAGGGAAGCCATGTTGTCGGAAGGCGACCGCCGCACACTGCTCCGCATTGCCCGCGAAACCGCCGCCGCGGCCCTCGAAGGCCGACCTCGGCCGGACGTCACGGTCGAGAGCGAGGCTTTGAAGGCCCCGTGCGGGTGTTTCGTCACGTTCAAGAACCGCGGGCGGCTGCGCGGCTGCATCGGGACGTTCTCGGCCGAGAAGCCCCTCTACGAGACGGCCCAGGAGATGGCCGAGGCGGCCTTGCGCGACCCGCGGTTCACTGTCCACCCCGTGACCGCCGACGAGCTGGCCCGGATCGACATCGAGATATCCGCCCTGACGCCCATGAAAAAGGTGACCGACCCCCTCGCGGAGATCGAACTGGGGCGGCACGGCATCCAAGTCGGCAGTGGCTTCCGGCGGGGCGTCTTCCTGCCGCAGGTCGCCACCGAGACCGGGTGGTCGCTGGAGGAGTTCCTCAGCCAGTGCTGCGCCGGCAAGGCGGGCCTGGCACCCGATGCCTGGCGCGACCCGAACGTGGACGTCTACCGCTTCGAGGCTGAGGTCTTCGGCGAAGGGCACGTCAAGGACGGCGGCGCCGAGTGACCCGCGCCGCGCGGCCGGGTCATCGCCCCTCGCGACAGCGGCGCCGAAGCGCCCCCACCAGGTAGAGCGACCCGCAGGCGACCACGAGGCCCCCCGGCCCCGCCCGGTCCCGGGCGCGCCCGAGCGCCTCGCCGGCATCCTCCACGGCGGCCACGTTCGCGGCCCCCTGCGCCGCCAACCGCTCGGCCAGGTCCGTCGGCGCGGCCGCACGCGGGTTCTCGGTCCGCGTCGCCGTGACGCCCGCGACGTTCGGCCCGGCGGCCAGGACCTCGACCATGCCCGCGATGTCCTTGTCGGCGGCACAGGCGAAGACGACCTCGGCCGCCCGGTCGGGGAAGTGGGCCGCCACCGCCTGAAGCAATCCCGCCAGGCTGGCCCGGTTGTGGGCTCCGTCGAGGACCACGGTCGGCCCTTGGCCGACGACCTCCATCCGGCCGGGCCAATCCAGCGCCGCCAGCGCTCGGGCCGCCGACGCCGGCCCAAGCTGTTCCGCCGTGAGCACGCGCTCCGCGGCCGCCAGCGCCGTGGCCGCGTTCACCCCCTGGTGTGCCCCCATGAGGGGCAGGCCAAGATCGGCGTACTCGGCACGCGGCGTGCAAACGGTCACGCGGCTCTCGGTGCCGCGCGGTGCCCAGGACCACATGACGTCGCGGCCGAGGGCGATGCGCTCGGCGCCGGCGCGGCGGCACACCTCGCGGATGACCACCTCGGCCTCGGGCGGCTGGGGCTGGACGACCACCGGCACGCCCGGCTTGACGATGCCCGCTTTCTCGCCGGCGATGGCCGCCAGCGATGTCCCGAGCTGGGCCATGTGGTCCAGGCTGACGGCCGTGATGACCACCACCTCGGGCACGAGAACGTTGGTCGCGTCGAGGCGGCCGCCGAGCCCGACTTCAGCGACCACGAGGTCCAGGTCCGATTCGGCGAAGGCCCGGAAGGCGATGGCGGTGAAGATCTCGAAGAAGGTCGGGGCATCGTCGGCGGCCCGGAGGGCCTCGACGTGGGGCCGCGCGGCCTCGATGCCCGCCTGCAGGGCCTCCGGCGCGATCCACTCCGGGCCGAAGCGGATGCGTTCCCGCAGGTCCTCCAGGTGGGGCGAGGTGTAGAGGCCGGTCCTGAGGCCCGCCTCCCGGGCAAGGGCCTCAATCATGGCGGCCGTGGAGCCCTTGCCCTTGGTGCCGGCCACGTGAACGCCCCGCAGGCCCCGGTGTGGATCGCCGAGGCGGCCAAGCAGGTCGCGCATGCGGGCCAGGCTGAAGGTGTCGGCGTTGTAGCGGACGCGGCGCATCCGCTCGTAGTCGGTGGCCGTGAAGAGGTAGTCGAGGGCGGCCTCGTAGCTCGCGAAGGGCACGGCCGGCGCTCCTGTCGGGTCGCGGGTATCCTACCACCGGGCGGGGCGGAAATGTTGTGAATCCCTCTTGCCGGACACGGCCGCCCGTGGAAACAATGTCCGTGGAGGGAAGCGAGGTCCCGTGTTGCGAATCGCACTGACCCGGCGCCCCGAGTAGGGGCGGGACGCCGGGGCGCACCGGGCAAGCCCCTGACGAGCGGCGCCGCAGCTCGGCGCCGCTCGCTTCTCTCCCCCTGCTTCGTGCCGCGGCACCGTTCGGCATGTCGAGGGGGGCGGCGGACACGACCGGCCGCCGCGCCCACCGAGGCCCCCGCGAAGGCCGCTACCGCGCACGCGCCTGGGCCCGAGCGGCGCTTCTGCCTTCCCCTGCGAGGACCGCCCCCGGCGTCCGTCTATCCCCAGGGAACTGGCTTTCCTTTTGACGGTTCCCGGTCCGTGAACGTACCATGGCGGGAAGGAGGACGGGTATGGAAGCCATCCGGGCGGGAGCGTTGGCGGCGGTGGCCGTGTGGGCGGCCATCGCCCTGCTTGCGGCTTGGCCGACACCGATCCTGGCGGCCCCGGGCGACGCCGGCGCAGGGGCGCCTGCCGAGGAACGGGCGGCCGGGGATGCGGCTGCGCCGTCGCCGGAGGCCGAGGCGGGCGATCCCGACGACACCGAGGCAGGCACGGAACCCCCCGGGGCCGCGGAGGCCCCCCCCGCACCGGACGCCGACGCCGAAGGCGAGCCGGACGACGCCGGCGACGCCGAATCCGGCGCGACCGCGGACGAAGACAAGCCGCCGAAGCCCCTTTCGCAGATGACCCGCGAGGAGATCTTCGAGCTCCCCGTCTTCAAGCGGTACGACATCCCCTGGGAAAAGGGCGAGGCCCTCCTCGGCGACGTCAAGGACAACACCTTCGATTACGACGAGGCCGCCTTCTACTGGCTCGTGGCCCAGGTGGCGAAGCTCCCGGCCGAGGCGATGGCGCCGGACGAGGAGACCACCGACTACAAGACGCTGATGGCCCTGCCCTCGAGTTTCCGCGGCAAGCCCGTGACCCTCGAGGGCGTGTACATGCAGGTCGCGCCGATCCGCACGCCCGTCCTCGCCCTCTACAAGGAGGTGCCGCGCTTTTGGGAGGTCACCCTCCGCAAGCCCCCGCTCGACCAGGTGCTGCCGGTGGCGACGGTCATCGTGACGGAAAACCCGATGACCACCATCGAGCGGTTCGACGAGGTGCGGGTCAAGGGGTACTTCTACAAGGTGCGGCGGTACCTGGGGACGAAGGGCGAGGGCCTGGCGCCGATGCTGATCGCCCAGCGGCTGGAGCTCGCGGGCGGGCCGTCGCCGATGATGGCGCCCACGGTCGAGGCGCCGGGCGGCCTGCTCCTGGCCGTCGGCGGCGCCGTGCTGATCCTGATGCTTGTGGTGTTCTTCTACGTGCGCCGTCTCGGGAGGCCCAAGGCCCATGCAGCGAATCGACGTCCCGGTCACCGGATCCGCCTACGCCGTCCTGGTGAGCCCTTCCCTGCTGAGGATGCTGGGGGAGCTGACGCATCCGCTGGCCCGAAGCCGGACCGTGGGGCTGGTGACGGATGACGACGTGGCCGCCCACTACCTGGACCCCTGCCTGGAGAGCCTGCGCGCCGAGGGCCTGGAGGTCGAGGTGGCGGTCGTCCCCCCCGGCGAGGGTGCCAAGACCCTGGACCAGGCCGGCCGCCTCTACGACGTCTTCCTGAAGGCCGGCCTCGACCGCGGGTCGGCGGTCGTCGGCCTCGGGGGGGGCGTGGTGACCGACCTGGCGGGGTTCGTGGCGGCGACGTACATGCGCGGCCTGCCGTGGGTGGCGGTCTCGACGACGCTCCTCGGCCAAGTCGACGCCAGCGTGGGCGGCAAGACGGCCGTCGACCACCCCGAGTGCAAGAACCTGATCGGCGCGTTCCACCAGCCCGCGGCCGTCCTGGCCGACGTCTCGACGCTGGCGACGCTTCCCGACGAGGAACTGCGCACGGGCCTCGCGGAGGTCGTCAAGCACGGCATGATCCGCAGCCGCGCCCTCGTGGAACGCCTGGAGCGCGACGCCGACGCCGTCCTGGGCCGCGACTTGGACGTCCTGGAGGACGTCGTGGCCGAGAACGTGCGGATCAAGGCCGACGTGGTGGCGGCCGACGAGCGGGAGGGGGGCCTGAGGCGCATCCTGAACTACGGCCACACCCTCGGCCACGCCCTGGAAAGCCGCCTGGGCCTGACCCACGGCCGGGCCGTCGCCCTGGGCATGACGGGCGAGGCCCGCTTGGCGGCCGCGCGCGGGATGTGCCCGGAGGCGGCAGTCGCCCGGCAGACGGCGCTTCTGGCCCGGTTCGGGCTGCCGACCGCCCTGGAGACGACCCCCGACCTGGAGGCCCTGCTGAACCTGGTGCGGCACGACAAGAAGGCCGAGGCGGGGCGGCACCGGTTCGTTTTGCCGCGCGATGTCGCCGAGGTCGAGGTCGTCGAGGACGTGACGGACGAGGAGGTCGCCGGGGCGATCGGGTCGCTCGCCCGTGAGGGCTCGGGGAAGGTTTGACACACGTGGTGTCCGGGCGTAGGATGCGGGCGTTCGCCGGTGGGGGCCTCCGATGGACGATGCCGAACGGCTCGCGACGTTGCGCCTGCACCTGACACCCGGCTTGGGGCCGCGCCTTTACGGGGCGCTGGTCGAGCACTTCGGCGCGGCATCGGAGGCGGTCGAGGCAAGCGGCTCAGCCTTGGCCGAGGTCCACGGCATCGGCCGCGCGGGGGCCCGCAGACTCCGGGCCGCCCTCGACGAGGTCGACGCCGAAGCGGAGCACGCCGCCGCCAAGGCCGCTGGCGTCACCCTTCTCTACCGCGGCACGCCCGAGTACCCGCTGGCGCTGTCGTATCTGACGGACGCCCCGCCGGTTGTCTACCTGAAGGGCACGATCGAGCCGACCGACGCCCAGGCGATCGGCATCGTGGGCATGCGCCGGTGCAGCCTGTACGGGAGCGAGCAGGCGGAGCACCTCGCGGGGGGGCTGGCGCGGACCGGGTTCACCGTCGTCTCGGGCCTCGCCCGGGGCATCGACGCCGCCGCCCACGCCGGGGCCATGGCCGCCGGTGGCCGCACGCTGGCTGTCCTGGGCAACGGCCTCGGCACGGTCTATCCGCCGGAGCACCGGAAGCTGGCCGAGGCGGTGGTCGAGCGCGGGGCGCTCGTCAGCGAGTTCCCGATGGACGCCGGGCCGCGCGCGGAGCACTTTCCGCGGCGGAACCGGATCCTGGCGGCCCTGAGCCTGGGCATCGTCGTCGTCGAGGCCGGCCGCCGCAGCGGCGCGATCATCACGGCCCGCCTTGCCGCCGAACTGGGCAAGGAGGTCTTCGCGGTGCCGAACCGGGTCGACGCGCCCGGCGCCGCGGGCGTGCACGCCCTGCTCCGCGACGGAGCGGCGCTGGTGGAATGCGTGGCCGACGTGCTCGAGGCCTTTCCGGACCTGGAGGTGGAACCGGCCGAGGGCGAGGACATCCAAGAGCAGACGGAACTGGCGCTCAAGGCCAAGGTCTCGCCCGAGGAAGCCCGGCTGCTGGAAGGCCTGGACGGGGACCCGGTGGCGGTGGACGACCTCGTCAGCCGCACCGGTCTGGCAAGCCACCAGGTGAGCGCCGCCCTGACGCTGCTGGAGTTGAAGGGCCAGGTCAAGGCCCTGCCGGGCGGACGATTCGTGCGGGCCCGGACAGGGGGTGCCCCGTGAGGCTGGGGGCCGCCCCGCGACGCCCTTTAGCCGTGGCCGCCGTCCTGGCCGCCGCGGCCGCGGCCGTGCCCGGCTGCGGGGGCCAGGAGACCGAGTACCTGGAAGCCACGAACTGGCTCCTGAACGAGCACACCTCCTTCTTCCTGGGCCGCCACGACGATGACACTCTGTACCTGGTCTTCGTCAACACGGGCGCCCTCGACGGCCAAGGGCCGCGCAACCAGATGTCCCGCATGGACCGGCCCACGGGGGCCATGGTCCACCGGTTCACGGTACCCGAGGGCGGGCCGGCCCTCGCGATGCGGTGCGACCCGCCGTACGAGACCCTCGTCGTCGATGACGCGGCGTACCCCCTGGCCGACGGCCGCGTCTTCCTGGTGGACGTCGAGGGCGACGCGCCCGCCGTGGAGCAGGTGAACGTGCCGTTGCCGTCGCGCGGCCACCAGTTCGGGGAAGCGGAGTTCGTGGCCGCCTCGGACCCGCGCGTCGGGGCGTTCACCCGGTACAGCCGGCCCTGAGCCGGGCGGCAGAAGGGCTGGACACCTCGCGGGGGGCCGGTACAATGCGGCTCGCGGCCGGTCGGCCGCCCAGCCGCACGCAGACCTGTCCCGGGAGAGTCCCATGCTGAAAGGCACGCTGGTCGCCCTCGTAACGCCCTTCCGCGGAGGGGAGGTGGACTTCGAGACCCTCGGCCGGCTCGTCGACTGGCACATCGAGCAGGGGACCGACGGGCTGGTGCCCGTCGGGACCACCGGCGAGAGCCCGACCGTCAGCGTCCCGGAGCACGAGAAGGTCATCCAGACGGTGGTCGAACGGGTCGCCGGGCGCGTCCCGGTCGTCGCCGGGGCCGGGGCCAACTCGACGGCCGAGGCCATTCACCTGACGACGGTCGCCCGCGACGTCGGGGCCGACGCCACCCTCCAGGTCGTGCCGTACTACAACAAGCCGACGCAGGAAGGCCTGTACCGGCACTTCGCGGCCATCGCCGACGCGGTGGACCTGCCGATGGTGCTCTACAACATCCCGCCCCGGGTGGTCATCAACATGACGCATGAGACGATCCGGCGCCTCGCCGACCTGCCCCAGGTGGTCGCCGTCAAGGAGGCGAGCGGGTCGATGGACCAGGCGAGCGCGATCCTGGCCGAGACCGACCTGGCGGTGCTTTCCGGCGACGACAGCCTGACGCTGCCGCTCATGAGCCTCGGAGCCCGGGGGGTGATCAGCGTCGTCGCGAACCTCGTGCCGCGGGACATGAAGGCGCTGACGGACGCGATGCTGGCCGGCGACCTGGCGACGGCCCGGGCGGCCCACCGGAAGCTCTTCCCGCTGGCACGGGCCATGTTCCTCGAGACGAACCCGATCCCGATCAAGACGGCGATGCGGCTGGCGGGCCTGATCGAGGACGACGCAAAGCGGCTGCCCATGACCGACCTCGCGGACGCCCACCGCGCCGCCTTGGAAGCCGCCCTCCGGGACTACGGCCTCCTCCAGGCCTGACCGCCGCGCGAGCAGGTGGCATGCCCAAACAACGCGCCTCCAGGACGACGCTCGAACGCCGCGGCCGCCTGGTCTTCGGCGGCGTCCTGGCGATGACCGTCCTGGCGAGCCTGTCGTGGCCGTGGCTCCAGATGGGCGGCCTGGCCCGGAGCGGCGACCTGGACCGGGCCCGCGAGCGGGCCCTGGCGCTGTTGCACCTGCGGCACGGGATCCACTTCGCGGGGGACCCGAAACGGGCGGAGCCGCTGAGCAAGTTCGCCACCCGCGGGGCCGAGAAGGGCCGCCTCGTGCGGCTTCGGCCGGCGCCGGCGGGGCAGCCCCAGGAGAACCCGGCCCCCGCCGGGTCGCTGATGGCCGAGGGCCTCGCCCTGTTCCTCGAGCACCCCGAGGAAAGCCAGCTTGCCCGCGAGACCGGTGACACGCTCCACTACGTCCAGGCCCTCCGGGCCCAGGGCGACTGCCTCGGCTGTCACAGCGAGTACGGCGAGGGCGAGCTGCTCGGCGCGGTCAGCCTCGACCTGGACGTGGCGGAGCGGAACGAGACGCTCCTCGTCAACCGCCTCATCCTCGCCGGGGCCGCCCTAGCCGTGGTCGTCGTCGCCATGGCCGCCTTCCACGCCCTGTTCCGGTACGTGGTGGTGCGCCCGATCCAACACCTGAAGGACGTGGCCGACCGGGTCAGCGACGGCGACCTCCAGGTCCGCAGCGAGATCGACACCCACAACGAGTTGGAGGCCCTGTCGGACGCCCTGAACCGGATGCTCGACCAGATGCAGGCCGCCCAGGCCGAGCTGCGCGCCGCCAACGAGGTCCGCGACGCCAAGCTCGACGAGCTGGCCAAGGCCAACGTGGCCCTGTTCGAGATGAACCAGATGAAGAGCAAGTTCCTGGCCACCATGAGCCACGAGTTGCGGACGCCGCTGAACTCGATCCTCGGGTTCGCCCAAATCCTCGGCGAGGCCGACGCCATCACGGGCGACCCGAAGCTCGACCGCTACCTCGACAACATCCAGAAGAGCGGCCGCATGCTCCTGGAGATGATCAACGACCTGCTGGACCTGGCGAAGATCGAGTCCGGGCGGGTCCAGGTGCGGTGCGAGCGCGTGTCGCCGGCGGACCTGGCCGAGGTGGCGGTGCACATGGTGCGGCCGATGCTCGGGGAGAAGGAGCTGGCCCTGGAGATCGAGGTGGACCCGACCACGCCCGTCATGACGACCGACGCCACCAAGGTCCAGCAAATCCTGTACAACCTGCTGTCGAACGCGATAAAGTTCACGGACGAGGGCGAAGTCCGGCTGGAGGTCGAGCCGGCCGAGGACGGCCGGGTCGTCTTCGCGGTCTCGGACACCGGGGTGGGCATCGCCCGCGAGCAGCAGCTCCGCATCTTCGAGCGCTTTACGCAACTCGATTCGAGCTATACGCGGCGATATCGTGGTACGGGACTGGGCCTTTCAATCGTAAAAGACTTGACGGCCTTGCTGGGCGGCGACGTGAGCGTCGCGAGCGAGCCGGGCGCGGGCTCGACCTTCACCGTGGTCCTGCCCGCCGACTCGAGCGACGCCGAAGGACGCACGGCCGAGGACGCGCGGCCGCCCGGCGGGCCCGCATCCGACGCGGAGGCCACGGCCTGAAGCGCCTCGGCCGACCTGGGGAGAGCAAACGATGGCGATTCTGTTCCGCTGCCCTTGCGGACGTAGCATGGTGGCCGATACCGACAAGGCCGGCAGCCTTATCACCTGTCCCAACTGTCACCGCAGCCTCCGCGTGCCTACGGGCAAGGGGCGCGGCAAGACGCTGGCGGCCGTGCCCTCGACCGCGACGCAGACGACGCGGCAGTGCGGGTCGTGCGGACGGAGCGTCCCGGTGGACGCCCAGGCCTGCCCCCATTGCCACGCGCCCCTCGACGGCGAGGCTCCCGTGGCCGCCCTCCCCGACGACGACGAGGTCCCCGTCAAGGCCCAGCCGGCCGAGCCGCGCCGGGCCTCGACCGGCACCGACTTCGCCCTCCGCTACGGCGGCGCGCGGGGCGGCTGGTTCAGCCAGATGAGCACGGGCGGCAAGGTGGGGCTGCTGCTCGGCGTCTTGGTCGGCGCGCCGCTGGTGCTCGGCCTGGTCAGCTACTTCATGTACCGCTCATGGCACCACGGCCAGATCGAAACCGCCCGGCGCCGGGCCCGCACCGCCCTGGAGCAGGGCCAGGCCCTGGAGCGCGAGGGCCGCTTCCAGGAGGCCTACGACACCTACTACACCGGCCTCGTCAAGGAACAGTTCCTCGCCGAGGGCCTGAAGGCGGACCGGGCGCTCGTCGAGGACCTCTACGCCCGGACCGGAGCCCTCCAGTTCATCGTGACCGAGCCGAAGACCCGCGAAAGCCTGCGGTGGAAGCCTAACAGCCAACGCGAGTTCGTCGAGGCCCAGAACCAGATTGCCGCCAACTACCCCGTCTACCGGGAACGGGTGCTGAACGTGGTGAGCGCGGGCGAGGAAGCCGTCCAGGCCGGCCGCGAGGGCAACAAGGTCGCCTTTGACAGCGCCGTCGGCCGCGCCGTCCAGACCTTCATCGTCCTGGCGAGCGAGACCATGCCCCAGCAGCGGGCGACCTACAGCTTCGCCATGGTCGTCTCGTCCGTGCGCGACCTGACGGGGGCCAACCGAGAGTGGGCCAACGAGGCGAGCCGCGCCCAGTTCATGGAAGCGGCGGCCGCCCGGTTCGATGCCATCCGGAAACTGGTCAACGAGCCGCCGATGTCCCGTGCCGGCGACAAGATCCGCTGAGGTCGCGCCCGCACCGGGCGGCGCGGCCCGTCAGTCCTGCTGGTCGGTGATCAGCGTGTAGTTGGGCGCTTCCTGCGTGATGGCGATGTCGTGCGGGTGCGACTCCACCACGCCCGCCTGGCTGATCCGGGTGAAGCGCGGTCGGGTGCGCAGCTCGTCGATGGTGCGGCATCCGCAATAGCCCATGCCCGCCCGGACGCCGCCCACGAGCTGGTAGACGAAGTCGGCCAGGCGGCCGCGGTACGGCACGCGCCCCTCCACCCCCTCCGGCACGAGCTTCTCACCCCGCTCGCGGGCCTCGGCCTGGCTGTAGCGGTCGGCCGACCCCTGGACCATGGCCCCGAGCGACCCCATGCCGCGATAGGCCTTGAAGGTGCGGCCCTTGTAGGTGATGAGCTGGCCGGGGGCCTCTTCCAGGCCGGCCAGCAGGCTGCCGAGCATGACGGCCGAGGCCCCAGCCGCCAACGCCTTGGTGATGTCGCCCGAGTGCCGGATGCCCCCGTCGGCGATGACGGGCACGCCGGCCTCGCCGGCGACCTCGGCACAGGCGGCCACGGCGGTGATCTGCGGCACGCCGACGCCGGAGACGACCCGCGTCGTGCAGATCGACCCGGGGCCGATGCCCACCTTGACGGCGTCGACGCCGGCGTCGATCAGGTCGCGCGCGGCCTCAGCCGTGGCCACGTTCCCGGCCATGATCGGGATGGCGTGGGTCTTGCGGATCTCGCAGACGGTGTCGAGGACGTTCCGCGAGTGACCGTGGGCGGTATCGACAACCAGCAGGTCGACGCCGCGGGCCATGAGGGCCTCGGCCCGCTCGTAGTCGTGGACCCCGACGGCCGCCCCGACGCGCAGCCGGCCGCGGTCGTCGCGGCAGGCCTGCGGGAACTGGTGCAGCTTCTCGATGTCCTTGATGGTGATGAGGCCGACGAGGCGGTTGTCCTCCTCGACCAGGGGGAGCTTCTCGACCTTGTTCCTGAGGAGGATGCGTTCAGCCTCCTCCAGGTTCGTGCCCGGGCGGGCGGTGACAAGACCTTCCCGGGTCATGACGCTCGCGATGGCGACGCTGTCGTCCTCGAGGAACTTCAGATCCCGCCGCGTCAGTATGCCCGCCAGCTTGCCGTCCACGGTGATGGGGATACCCGAGATGTTGTTGGCATCCATCACGCCGCGCGCCACGCTCACCGGCTCGTCCGGCCCGAGGGTGACGGGGTCGGGGATGACGCCGTTGGCGCTGCGTTTGACGCGTTCGACCTCGCGGCACTGGTCCGGGACGGAGAGGTTCTTGTGGATGATGCTCAGGCCGCCCTCCTGGGCCAGGGCGATGGCCAGAGGCGCTTCGGTGACGGTGTCCATGGCCGCCGACAGGATGGGAATCTGGATGACGATATCGCGGGCGACGCGGGTGGAGGTGTCCACGTCGCGGGGGACGACGTCGCTCAGGGCGGGCACGAGCAGGACATCGTCGAAGGTGATGCCGTCGGCGAGGATGCGGTCGGCTAAGGCCATGCGCTCGGGTCTCCCGCGGCCGTCGGGTCAACGTGTCCGGCGCCAACGGAGGCCCGCGCATCGGGTGCGCGGCCCGGCTGTGGCGTCAGACGGGCCGCGGGGTCCCGGCTCGCGCCGGCCGCGCACGCTCAGCCGAGCAGTGCCCGCGCCCGCTCCAGAATGGCGTCCTGGCCGAGGCCGACGTACTGGAGGATATCGTCGGCCGTCTGGCCGGACTTCGGCATCAGATGGGGGGTCATCGTGTCGACGCTCATCCCGCCGCGCCACGCCGCCGCCGTCGCAACCGCGCTGCCGATGCCGCCCGCGTAGTTGTCCTCGAGAACCAGGAGCTTCGTGCCCTCGCCGGCGCCGATGGCGTCGAGGAAGTCGGCGGCAAGCGGCAGGCTATAGGCGTCCACCACGCCGCACGACACGCCGTCGGCCTCCAGCGCCTCGGCCGCCTTCAGCGCCTCGGGCACCATGTAGCCCCAGGCCACCAGGGTCAGGTCCGAGCCCTCCTTGAGCACCTTCTGGCCGACCAGGTCGAACGCCTCGCCCTCGTCATAGACGATCGGGGTGCTCGGGCGGAGGGTCCGCATGTAGGCGAGGCCCTCGTGCTCGACCATGCGGCAGGCGAGCTTGACGGTGCTGACTCCGTCGCAGGGGTTCAGGACGACGGCCCCGGGCTGACCCTTGGGCGTCGTGATGCTCGCCAAGGCGCCGAAAAACGCCGCGTCGACCACCCCCATCTGGCTGGGCCCGTCGGCCCCGAGGCTGACGCCCGAGTGGCTGCCGACGATCTTGACGTTGGCGCAGCTGTTGGCGGCCATTTCGATCTGGTCGTAGGCCCGGACGAGGAACTTGGCGAAACTCGAGAGCAGCGGCACCTTGCCCCCCGCCGCCAGCCCCGCCGAGACCGACGCCATGTTCTGTTCGGCGATGCGGCACTCGAAGAAGCGGTCCGGGAAGGCCTTGCCGAAGAGGTTGGAGAAGGTGGAGTTGGAGACGTCGGCGTCGAGGGCGACGACGCGGTCGGACGCCTCGCCGAGCGCCTTGAGCACGAGGCCGTAGGCGTGCCGCGTCGCGATCGCGCCCTTGGCGACGCTGTCGGCGTACTTCGTCCCCTCGGCAACCGCCGAGAGCGTCAGGTCGCCGGCCTGGAGCGCCTTGGGCGCCGCGGGGGTCTTGCCCTCGGGCGGCGTGGGCTTCAGTTCCACCGCCGGAGCCGCCCCGCCGCCGTCCTCGAGTTCCTGCATGGCCTTGGCGGCCTCGTCGTCCGTCAGCGGCTTGCCGTGGTAGCCCACCTGCTGGAGCTCCGCAACACCCCAGCCCTTCTTCGTCTTCGCGATGACCACCACCGGTTTGCCCTGCGGGCTCTCGGCCGTCAGGGCCTCCCTCAGGGCGTCCGGGTCGTGCCCGTCGACCACGAGCGGCAGCAGGCCGTACGCGTCGACCTTGCGGGCGAGCGTCTCGACGCTCTGCTGACCGCTCACGTAGTCGCTCTGGCCCATGCCGTTGGCGTTCATGACGACGCGGACGTTCGTGAGCTTCTGGTCGGCGACAAAGTCGAGGGCCTCCCAGACCTGGCCCTCCCGGACCTCGCCATCGCCGCAGAAGACGAAGATGGTCTTCGCGATGCCGTCGAGCCGCGCCGCCAGCGCGAGGCCGGCCGCCACGCTGACGCCCTGCCCCAGCGACCCGGTGGCCGCGTCGAAGAACGGGAACCCGATGGCCGGGTTCGGGTGGCCATCGAGCACGCTGTCGATGTTCCGGAGCGTCCAGAGGTCCTCGACCGTCAGGGCACGGGCCGAGGCCTTGTCCTTGCCCACGACACCGCCCAGGTCGGCGTAGGCCGCGTAGATGATCGGCACCGCGTGGCCCTCGGAGAGGACGAGGCGGTCGCTCAGTGGGTTCCACGGGTCGGCCGGGTCCCATCGCATCACGTCGTACATCAGGACGGTCGTCGCGTGGGCGAGGCTGAGGCCGGAACTCGGGTGGCCCGAGCCGGCTTCGGCGGTCATGCGGACACAGTGGCGCCCGATTTCACGGGCCTTGGCATCGACGGCGGCGGCATAGTCGCTCATGGAAGATTCCTTCCGGTCCTGGTGCGGCTGTTCGGATAAAACGCAAGGCAAACCCCGGATCGTGGAGGTTTGCCCGCTCATGCTACACCGATCCCACTTGCCGGTGCGACTATTTACCGGACCTCGGCGGGGGGCGTCAACCAAAAACCCGGCTTGCGCGGCTCCGGGCTCGGAGGGACTGGTTGTGTTTGACGCATCGGGCGTCGGCCCGAGGGCAAGCGAACTCGGCGCCGGCAAAGGGTCTGAAGCAGGCGATCCGCAGCTGAACCGTCACAACAGGGCGACGCCGCCGGAGCCGGATGCGACCCCCCGAAACCGGCTCCGATCCGTCAGACAGAACCTAGTCGGCCGGGGGCGGCGGGGGGACCAGACCGACGTCCAGGTTCCGCAGCTTCGACGCCGCCTCCCCCACGTGCGGATCCTCGGGATAGTCCTCGACCGCCGTCTCCAGCAGCAGCCGTGCCTTCGGCTCGCGGCCCATGGCGGCATGGCCATCGGCCGCCAGAATCAGTAGCCGCACGGCATACGCACTCGCGGGGTTCGAGGCCAGCAGGGCCTCGGCCTCGCGGATGGCCCCTTCCCAGTTGCCTTTGCCGCGCAGCGCCCGGGCCCGAAGCAGCGACCAGTGGCCGCCGAGCATCTCGTGCGGGAACTCCCACGCCCACTGGCGCAGGAAGTGGAACGCCCAGTGCCAGTCCCGGTTCCGCGTGTACTCCTCCACGTACCGGGCCAGCGTGCCGATGCGGACGGCCTGCTTCTGCGGCGAGCGGGCCTCCACCGTGATGGCCTCCGCTTGGTCGAACAGCTTGCGGGCCTCGTCGGCCTTGCCCTGGTGGCGGCGGATATCGCCGAGGCCGACCAGCGCCCGCCGCCGGTTCAGGTCCTCCTTCGGAAACGCCGCCAGCGCCGCCCGGTACTCCACCTCGGCCTCGTCCAGCCGGTGCAGGTCGTCGAGGAGCACCTCCGCCAGGTCCAGCACCAGCGGGCTCCGCGCCTTGCCGCGCGTCGTCCGGCGCTCCACCTCCCGGAGGACCCGGGCGGCCTCCTCGGCCTTGCGCTCCTCGCGGAGGGCTTCCGCCAGCAGCCGCGCCACGCGGCGCATCGTCGTCACCTCGACGCCCTCGCGCTTGAAGAGCAGCGCCGAGGCGGCCCGCACGAGCGCCGCCGTCCGGCCGACCTCCTCGAAGAGCCCCACCGCCCGTTCCAGGCTCTCCAGGTCCAGCGTCTCGAAGTCGTACTGGGCCACTTGCTCGGCGTACCGCCGGGCGGACTGGATGTCCTTCTCGGTCTGCGCCCGCCAGTCCCGCTCCACCCACACGGTCGTCCGGAACGTGTTTTCCAGGCGGCCGCGCCGTACCGTCAGGGACACGTCGCGCGGCCCGTGGGCTAGGTACAGGTGGACGGGCGAGGCGTCGGTGGAGGTCTGGCCGTCGCCGAAGTCCCAGGCGTACTGGGCGCCCCCGCGGCCGCTCGCGCCGCGCGTCTGGTTCGTGAACCGGAGGCGGACGGCGTAATGGTCCGGCCACCAGGCCTCGCCCGCATGTTCGACGTCGAAGTCGGCCACCACCTGCTCGCCCTTGAGGTCGAGCTCGACGTGCTTGGCACGCCGAACGGGCAGGAACGCCTTCGGCGGGAGGGGGGCGAACCGGTTGGCCTTGGGCGGGCGGGCGGCGGCCACGGCGGTCACGGTCCCGCCCGGCGTCACGTACCAGTAGGTGAGTTTGTGGACCCCGCCCGTCAGCGTCACCGACCGGGCGTGCCGCGCGTCCGGCACGGCCCCGTGGTGGCCGGCCCACTCGACGACCGGCTGGTCGTCGATGAGCAACCAGGAAGGGCCGCTGCTGCTCGTGGCCATCTGGTACGCCCCCGCCTCGGGCGGGGCCAGATACCCCGTGAAGCGGAAGATGGCGGCTTCGGACGCGTCGGCGAACGGGTTGTGCCCGAAGGAGGTCGTCTCGACGAAGTCCGCCCCCATCGGCCGCGCCCCGTCCCAGATACGCTCCACGGTCGGCAGCTTCCGCAGGTCGCCGCCCGGCCAGCGGCGGACTTCGAGCAGGAGGCCGCGGCGCGGGCGCCAGGACTCGGGCGGCCTCGCGTCCGGGTTGCCGTAGTAGATGTAGTAGCGGGTCTTGGCGGGGTCGGCGGCCCACGCGACGCGGACGAGGTCCCCCGGGCCCACCTGCAAAACGCACGTCGGGACGGGCTTGCGGCCGTCGGTGGCGACGCGGATGTCGGCCCCGTCTTTGCGCACGAGGCCGCCGGAGTAGAAGCTGTGGACGGCCACCTCGGCGCCGGGGCGGCCGGTCGGCTGGACGATGGCGTCCACCACGCGCCGCGCGGTCCATGCCGGGTCCAGCCACGGGGCCGGGTCGGCCCGGGCCACGGTCGTCGCGGTCAGGCAGGCCGCCGCCAGCCCCGCGCCCGCCAAGACCGCGCCCCACCGGCGGCGTCGGATGCCGCGCGACGTCGGGCTGCGGCTTGCGGGCACGGCGAGGCTCCTCGCGGAACGGTCGCCCCGGGCAGCCGGGCCCGACGGAGCCAGAGCGCCCCGCCGGGCCCGACGCCGGGTTCGGTAGGTCACGGTGCGGCGGGCGTCAGCCGCGAGGCTGGTCGCCCTTGGCCGCCTTGTAGGCGGCGTTCAGCCGCTTCAGGACTTCCTGAGTCAGGTCCGGGAACTGGGTCGGGTAGACCAGGAACTGGCCGGTGATCCGAGCCTTCATGTCCTCGAGCGACTTCGAGAGGCCCAGGTCGGTGCGCGGCGAATCGAGGAAGGCCTTCGTGAAGACGATGTCAAGGCTCTGGGCCTTGGCCACCTCGGCCGTCATGTCCTGGATCTCGCCGTACATCTCGCGGAGGATCTGCTGGTGGCGGCGATCGATCTTGGCCTGCTCCAGGGCAAGCCACGTGCGGAACTCGATCTCGGCCTTCATGGCCTTTTCGTCAAGCTGCAGCCACTCTTCGGTCCCCTGGTTGAAGCCGTCGCGCTGGAGCCGCAGTTCCTCGACCTTCTGGATCTTCGGCTCCGATGCCGCCTTCAGGTTGGCTTGGTCCACCTTCAGGTCCTGGCTGGCATCCTGGGTCCGCTCGTAGCTGTTCATGACCTCGACAACGTCGACCACGCCGATCTTGACGGCGGCCGAGGCCGCGGGGGCCATCGCCAGCACCCCGGCCAGCGCCAGGGCCAGGGCTGCGGTCCGTACCATGCTGCGCATCCGATTGACTCCTTTCTCTGTCGAAACCGGCCGCCCCGGCGGGCCGACGGCCGGCCCGGGCGACCCCATGGAACGTGTCGTTGGACGTCCGCGGGCGCCCGCCCATTCTATCGGACCGGCGCCGCCCGGCGTCCAGTGCTTTCGCGGCCCCGCGTCAGAACGTGGTGCCGATGCTGAACGAGAAGACCTCCTCGTCGTCGTCGTCTTCCTTGACGACCGGGAAGCCGAAGTCGAAGGCGAACGGGACCGGCCCGAAGAAGGGCACCGTGAAACGGAGGCCCGTCCCGACCGAGACCCGCCACGTCGAGACCGAGATGTCTTCCTCGACGGTACCGGTGTCGATGAACAGGACGCCGCTCAGGTTCTTCTCGATGATGGGGAACGAGTACTCGGCGCCGGCCAGGGCGAGGAAGTCGCCGCCGATCGGCGTGTTCCGCTCCCAGGGGCCGACCCCGCGGAAGTCGAAGCCGCGCAGGCTCCCGTGGCCGCCCGCGTAGAACCGCTCGAAGATCGGCGCGTCGCCCCCGATGAACCCCACCCGGCCGCGCACCGCCAGGACGCTCTTGCGGCCGAGGATGTCCTCGGTCACCGTCCAGTATCGCCGCGCGTCCAGGATGCTTCGCGTGAACGTGTAGCTGCCGCCCAGCGCGCCGGCCTGCTCGACCGACCCGTTCAGGCGGTAGCCCTCGGTCGGGAAGAAGACGCTGTCGGTGGTATCCTTGACGAGACCGACTTGGACGCTCGTGAGCTCGCTGCTTCCCTCGACGTCAAGAAGGTCCTGGGGCACACCGGGGTCGACGTCGGTGATGTCGATGGCCTCGAGGCGGAAGGTGATGTAGGCGGTGAGGTCCTCGCGAAGCTCCTTGCCGAAGCCGAGGCTGCCGCCCAGGCGTTCCTCGTCGTAGTCGCGCCGCTGGCGCGAGAAGAAGAAGCCGCTCGTGGAGAGGCTGATGTCGGAGTCCATGAGGTGCGGCTCGCGAAAGTCGACGCGGTACCGCTGGAGCTCGGTGCCCGGCTCGAGGACGATCTGGAAGAGCTGGCCGCCCCCGCGGAAGGCCTCGCCCGACCAGAATTCCTCGCTGGAGTCGGGCCAGCCGGTGAGGTCGAAGTTGCGCTGGACGAAGGAGACGTTGCCGACGACGCCGCTGTTGGAGTTGACGCCGGCCCCGAGGATCAGGGTGCTCGTCTGGGACTCCTCGACCCGGACGACGATGTCGCGGACACCGGGCTCGTCCGTGGCCGCCACGCTGATCAGGACCGAGTCCGGCTCGAACAGGCCGCTGCCGCTCAGCCGTTTCCGCGCCTTCTCGATAAGCTTCGTGTTGACCGGCTCGTCCGGGAAGAAGCGGAGATCGCGGCGGATGACCTTGTCCTGGGTGAAGGTGTTGCCGACGATGCGGATGCGGCCGATGCGGGCCGGCTCGCCCTCGTCCACCCGGAATGTCAGGTCCACCACCCCCGGCTCCTCGGCGAAGTCGATCACCGGCCGCACGAACGCGTCGATGTACCCGACCTCGCCGTAGGTCTCCTGGATCAGCTCCATGTCCTTGCGGATGCGCTGGGCCGTGTAGTCGACCCCGGGTTCGGTCTCCATCAGCTTCTTGAGGTAGACGCGGCTGAAGCGGTCGACGCCTTCCAGGGCCACGGACCGGACCTCGTAGCGCGGCCCTTCCTCGACGATGACGCGGACGGTCAGGTCCTCGCGGTCGTCGCTGAACTCGAGTTCCCGCCCGACGCGGACGTCCAGGAACCCCTGGTCGATGTAGTAGTTCCGCACGGCCAGGAGGTCGCGCTCCAGGCGGTCCTCGTCGTAGCGGCCGGCGCTCAGCAGGAAGAAGTACGGCCGCGTCTCCATCTGCTTCCGCAGTTCGCCAGCCCCGATGGACGGGTTGCCCACGAACCGGATCTTGCGGACGCGGACGCGCGGGCCCTCGCTGATGATGAACCGGGCCACCTGCTCGTCGCGGAGGCGCGGCTCGTCGAGCTCGACGGCGGCGAAGGCGAAGCCCTTCTCATGGTACTGGCGTTCGATGACCTTGGCGCCGGTGAAGAGGGCGTGGCGGTCCATCAGGCCACCCGCCTCCACGCCGATGGCCTCGCGGAGCTTCTCGTCCTTGAGGTGCTGGTTGCCCTCGAACTCGAGCCCGAGGAGGATCGGCCGCTCGACCACCTCGACGACGAGCGCGAGGCCCCCGTCGGCCGGCTCCGGTTGGATCGTGACGTTGTCGAACTCGCGGAGGGCGTAGA
The DNA here is from genome assembly GCA_964397995.1 of uncultured Anaerolineales bacterium. Lineage (GTDB taxonomy): Bacteria > Planctomycetota > Phycisphaerae > FEN-1346 > FEN-1346 > CAYNLG01. The sequence goes on along the minus strand of CAYNLG010000046.1, from coordinate 4,741 downwards.
TGCGCTTCAGGTCCTCGTCCACGGCCTCCGGCGTGTAGAGACTGCCCTCGCGGAGACGCATCTGGCCGAGAATCCGGTGCGCCGAGACGCGCGAGGCCCCGCGGATCGCGATCCGGACGATCCGCTGCCCTTCCGCCGGGGCGGCCGTCACGTGCGACCACCAGGCCAGCCCTCCGCCCCCTACCAGGACCGCCAGCAGTGCGGCGGCCACGCGTACGAACGACGCCTTGACACCCTTCATGCAGTCGCCCCGCGTCTTGAGGTCCCTCTCCCCATCCGTCTGCCGCGACGGGACCGGATTCTACCGCCACCCCGCCCGGCCTGTCAGCAAAAAACGGGCCCCGGCCGGCCACTCTCAGCCTTGCGACGGCTGCACGCCCTGGAACCCCAGGAGCAGCCCCACCATGGGGAACGCCGTCGCCAGGGGCATCACCAGGCCCCACCAGGCGGCCGCCGGGTCCGGCGACGCGCTCATCATGTCCAGCACCCACCAGAGCAGCCCCGCCAGGACCATCGCCACGTTGACGCCGATGAAGCCCCAGCGGGCCCAGGCCCGGCCCTTGACGTAGGCCACCGCCTGCAGGCCGAACCACAGGAAGGCGACGACCGTCGCGACGCGGACCACGGCGACGGCGTGGACCTGCAGCGTCATCGACACGCGCATGGCCACACGGACGTAGTAGTTGAAGAAGAGGGGGTAGAAGAGGCCGGTCGCGGTCAGCACCTCGAGGATGGCCACCACGATGGCCACGTTCCGTCGTTTCCGCGGGTCACGCTGCCATCGGGCCATGCTCTCCCCTCCATCGTCTGCGGGTCCGTTGCGTACGGGCACGCCCGCCGCTGGCAGCTACCATACGCGGCGCGGCGGCCTCAGTCCAGTTCGAAGGTCGGCCCGACGAGCGTCTCGTAGGCGTCGAGGGTCGACCGGTCGCCGCTCCGGACCTGCTTCAGGGCGCCGTCGGCGCGCACCAGGGCGCGGGAGATGAACCGCTTCGCCCCGGCGGCCTTGGCCTTCGCGTCCCGGGCCATGTCCAGCCACAGGGTCCCCAGCAGCAGGTCCACCGCCGCGTCCACCAGCGGCCGCGCCCACAGGTCCAGGTACTCCGACGACTGGTCCGCCTTCACCTCGGCCACCGTCTCGTCCAGCCTCGCGCGGGCCCGGTCGAGCTTGCCGGCGAGGCCCTTGAAGCCGCGCGGCGGGTCGGCCTCGGCCAGGGCCGCCAGATGCTTGGCGGCCGTCCCGCTCGTCACGCCGCGCACCGCCGCCACCACCTGGAGCTGGCTGGTGCCCTCGTAGATGGTGGTGATGCGAGCGTCGCGGTAAAGCTGTTCCAGGCGGTAGTCCTTCATGTAGCCGGAGCCGCCCATGACGCTGATGGCGTTGTAGGCCACGCGATTGCACATCTCGCTGCACCAGTACTTCGCCACCGGCGTCAGGTAGCCCGCGAGCCGCTTGTAGCCCTTCTGGGCCTTGTTCAGCTCGCTGCGCTGCTCCGGCCGACGCGCCATCTCCACCAGCAGACCGTACTCGTGGTCGACGGCCCGCGTGGTCTCGTACAGCAGCGCCCGGCCGGTCTCGACGTCGAGCTTCATGTCGGCCAGCAGGTCGGCCACGGCGGGCATGCGGTCGATGGGGCGGCCGAACTGGACGCGGCTGGCGGCGTAGTTGCGCGCCTCGCGCCAGGCCGCTTCCGCCAGGCCCAGGCTCTGGGCGGCAATGCCGATGCGGGCTCCGTTCATCAAGGCCATCACGTAGGTCACCAGGCCCCGCCGCCGCTCCCCCACCAGCTCCGCCTCGGTGTCGTCGAACTGCATCTCGCACGTCGGCGACCCGTGGATGCCCATCTT
>CAYNLG010000046.1:0-2883 GCA_964397995.1 uncultured Anaerolineales bacterium | reverse complement strand
CCGCCCGTCTCGTCCGGCTCGCTCCGGGCGAGCACCAGCAGGACCTCCGCGCACCCGTTGGTGATGAACCGCTTGACGCCCTTCAGCCGCCACGTCCCGGCCTCGTCCTGGTAGGCGCGGAGCTGGATGTTCTGGAGGTCGCTGCCCGCGTCCGGCTCCGTCAGGACCATCGCCCCGGTCACCTCGCCGCGCGCGAAGCGCGGCAGCGTCCGGGCCTTCTGGTCCTGCGAGGCAAAGGCGTTGATCGTCTCGGCGATGCCCTGGAGGCCGAAGATGTTCATCAGGCTCGGGTCGGCGCGGCTGATGATCTCGGTCGCCATCGAGTAGACCGTGCCGGGGCAGTTCAGGCCGCCGTAGCGGCGCGGCAGGGTGAAGCCCATCAGGTCGGCCTGGCCGAGGGCCTTGAGGGCCTCGCGGATGCCGTCGGCGTAGCGGACGCCCCCGGCCTCCGGGTCCAGGTGCGACCCCTCGGTGTCGATCGCCGGCGACGCCGGCCAGACGACCTCGCCCGCGATGCCGCCCACCAGATCGAGGACGCGGCGGTAGGAGTCGACGGCGTCGTCGACGTCGGCCGGGGCGTAGTCGAAGGCGGCGGCCTCGTCGAAATCGCCCTCCCAGAAGCGAACGATCGGCGCGAGGTCCTGCCGCTCGAAGTGGTACCGGAGGTCGGCGTTGTCGGCGAAGAAGTTGGCCACGGTCATACCCGCTTCTTGATGGCGTCGATGAGCATCGGGACCACTTGGTTCAGGTCGCCGACGATGCCGTAGTGCGCGACGTCGAAGATCGGCGCGTGGGGGTCGGCGTTGACGGCCACGATCTTCTGGGCCTCGGCCATCCCCGCCCGGTGCTGAATCTGCCCGCTCACCCCCAGCGCCACGTACAGCGCCGGCCGCACCGTCGTCCCCGTCTGGCCCACCTGGTGGTCCTTGTCGACCCAGCCGCTGTCGACGGCGGCGCGGCTGGCGCCGACGGCCCCGCCGAGGGCGTTGGCCAGGTCCCAGACGAGCTGGAAGTTCTCGCGGCTGCCGACGCCGGCCCCGCCCGTGACAATGACGCGGGCGGCCTTGAGGTCCACGGTCCGCTCGGTCGTCTCGGACTCCAGCACCCGCACCGCCAGGTCCGCCGCCGTCAACTCCGGACGCACCCGCACCACCTCGCCGGTCCGCGACGGGTCCGGCTCCGGCTTCGGCATGACGCCCTCGCGAACGGTGGCCATCTGCGGCCAGCGGTCGAAGTTGACGATCGTCGCGATGATGTTGCCGCCGAACGCCGGGCGGATCTGGTACAGGAGGTCGTCGTACTCCTGTTTCGTGGTCGGCTCGCGGTGAGACCCGATCTCCAGGTCCGTGCAGTCGGCGGTCAGGCCGGCCCAGCAGGCACTCGCGACGCGCGGCGCGAGGTCGCGGCCGACGGGCGTCGCCCCGTAAATGACGATCTGCGGCCGGTGCGCGTGGATCAGGCCGACCAGCGTCTTGGCGAACGGGGCCGTCTGGTAGTGGGCCAGCAACTCGTGCTCGGCCGCCAGCACCCGGTCGGCCCCGTGGGCGATGAGCGATTCGGCCGCCCCGTCCGCCCGGACTCCGAGCACCACGGCCACCAAGCCGACGCCCAGCCGGTCGGCCAGGCCCCGTCCTTTCGAGAGCAGTTCCAGGCTGACGTCGTGAAGGGCGTCGCCGGCCAACTCCGCGACCACCCAGACGTCGCCCTGGCGATTGACGTCGATCATCGCTTCTCCGGATTCCTCAGTCCCCGTCGGCTCCGCTGCCGCGCCGCGGCGCTCAGCCGATGGTGTGGTCTTCGATCAGATCGTGCACGAGGGCGGCGACGGCCTCATCACTCGGCTCGATCACCTTGAAGCCGCTCCCGGCCAGCACCACCGACTGGATGCGCTTCACCTTCGTCGGGCTGCCGTCGCGGCCGCACCACGCCAGGTCCGCCCCGATGCGGTCGAGGTCCCACTGTTCGATCAGGAGGTTGCGGGCCTCCAGGTCGCGGGCGCGGCGGTCGGCTTCGGCCGCCTGATCGGCGTCCGAGGCGTCCAACATGGCCTCGGCCGCCTCCCGAGCCAGCTCCGCCCGGCACCGGGCCTTCTTGACGGCCATGATCCGCTTGGCCGACGGCGGCCGCGCCGCCGGGGCCGCGTCCGTCACCGTCAGCAGGCACGGCAGCGGCGCCTCGACGCGCTCCCAGCCGCGGCCCGTGTTCCGGTGGACCCGGAGACGGTCGGCGCCGGCCTCTTCGACCGCGTCGACGTACGTGACCTGCGGCCAGTCGAGCTTCTCGGCCACCTGGGGCGGCACCTGGGCGGTGTCGCCGTCGATCGCCTGCCGCCCCGCCACCACCAGCGTCACCGGCTCGGCCTGGTCCAGGGTCCGCACCACTCGCGACAGGATGTAGCTCGTCGCGAGGGTGTCGCTGGCAGCCGCACGACGGTCCGTCACCAGGACGGCCCGGTCGGCGCCGCGCTCCAGGCACTCGCGGAGGATTTCGGCGGCCGCCGGCGGGCCCATCGTGACGACGGTCACGCGGCCGCCCGCGCGCTGGCGCAGCTCGAGCGCCAGCTCCAGCGCGTGCAGGTCCTCGGGGTTGAAGATGGCCGGCAGGGCGCTCCGGTTGACGGTGCCGTCGGCCTTCATCGCGTCGGCGGTCACCCGTTTGGTGTCGGGTACCTGTTTGACCAGCACAACGAGGTTGTACGCCATGCTTGCTCGGTCTCGCTCTCTCACAGGCCCTTCGGTGGGAACATCGGAAGGGCCAGAAGGTACCCCCAACCGGAGGCCAATGCAAGCCCTTTCGGCCTCGGCTGTCAAGGGGTGTGCCCGACGTTTGTGGCTGCGGATTCAACTCTGAAACGCAACAGGGGGTGGAAAGTGGCATCGCAAG